>JBEBQJ010000044.1:0-29182 GCA_040395455.1 Sphingobacterium yanglingense
CTTCAAAAATACCCTATTTAACGGATATTTTAAGGAATAAATACAAAATGTTTGAGCTCAGTACCTTGGTAAAAAAAGAAGCGATCATCAACTGGTTTTATTTAAATTTAGTATCTTACTACCTTCAAAAAAAGCATACATGTCCAGACTTCTTCTTCTTTTCAGCTTAGCCTTCTGCATTTCTTGTGACTCTGAATCCAGCAGCAAGGCTTATCAAAACGAGTACAAAACAGCTTTCGAGGCCATACTAGACAATTACGATCTCTCAGGCAGCATATTAATCTATGACCCGCAGCAACAGACATATTACTCCAACGATTTTGAGTGGGCCAAACGTGATTTCCTACCGGCATCTACATTCAAAATCCCTAATGCAATTATTGCATTAGAAATGGGCATTATGAAGAGTGACACTTCTGTCATTAAATGGGATGGCAGAAAAAGGGAATTTGAAAGCTGGGAAAAAGATCTGACCCTAAGAGAGGCCTTCCAAGCCTCCTGCGTGCCCTGCTTCCAAGAGATTGCACGTAACATCGGAACAGCTAGCATGAAGACCTACCTGAACAAGTTTCATTATAACAATATGGATGTGACGAGAGAAAATATCGATTCTTTCTGGCTTAAAGGGAAGTCCCATATCTCCTCCTTTGAGCAGATTGATTTCTTAGAACGCTTTCTAACAAAAAAACTTCCCATCTTAAATACGACTCGTCAATCGATGTTAAAAATCTTTAAAATCGAGGAAAACCAAACGTATAAATTATCAGGGAAAACAGGTTGGTCTTACAATGAGACCGACAATAACGGCTGGTTTGTAGGCTTTTTGGAAAAAGACCATAAAAAGTACTATTTCGCATTAAATGTTATTCCTAAAGATGCTACTAAAATGGGAAAATTTGCAGATGGTCGCAAACAAGCAATCTATGATGCACTCAGAACAATAAAACTAATCTAAACTATAATGAAAAAAATCAACTTTATTCTAATCTCCTTTCTTTTTCTCTGCCAGACACTTCTCGCACAGGAACAGACTGTATTAAAGGTATTAGCCATAGGTAATAGCTTCTCAGAAGATGCTATAGAAAACTACCTCTACGACCTAGCAAAAACAAGTAATAAAAAAATGGTAATCGGCAATCTATATATTGGAGGAGCCTCTTTGGAATTACATGTCAAAAATGCCAGCAGTAATAAAGAAAGCTACAGTTACCGAAAAACAAACATCGATGGTAGTAAGTCTTCAACAAAGAATACAAGCATCGCTCAAGCCATAAAAGATGAAGATTGGGATTATATCAGCATCCAACAAGCTAGTCCTTACTCTGGGCAACACGAGGTTATCATAAAGAGCTTACCTGCTCTAATTAGCTACGTAGATAGTCTAAAACCTTCAAAAACTAAACTCATCTATCATCAGACATGGGCCTATCAACAAGACTCTAAACATAAAGGGTTTGCAAACTATGATAACAATCAAGAAGTGATGTACAAGAGTATAAAAGATGCCACACAAAAGATAAGTCAGTCAAAGGTCTTCTCTTTCGTTGTACCTGCGGGCACCGCGATACAGAATGCCCGTACTTCATCGATAGGAGATCGATACACCCGCGACGGCTACCATCTACAATTGGACTATGGTCGATTCACAGCAGCCTGTACCTGGTACGAAATGTTATTTCATGCAGACGTCCGCAAGAATGATTATAAACCGGAAAAGGTAACTGAGCTACAAGCTAAAATTGCAAAAGAAGCAGCTCATAAAGCCGTAAAGAAACCTTTCAAAGTTTCCAAAATAAAATTGTAAGGCTAATTACCTAAAGCGCCTAGTACGGGTCTATATCTAACTGGATCCGTACTCCTGCATTAAGTTTGTCTAATTCAAACGAAAGAATAGCTGCACGAATCAATTCCTTTACCTTCACTATACTGACACCTCCCCGTTCTATCTTTAGGATAATTGTCTGTATATAATTGTTACGAACTCTAGACACGAGTGGTGGCTCGGGGCCCAGTACACGAGTACCTAACTGTATTCGTAATAAGTTAGCCAACTTTTGGGCAGAATCCAAGGTCTGCTGCTGATCTGGATGCTTTACATCCAATCGGATCAATCTATAGAAAGGCGGATAGAGGAAGTTCTTACGTTCGGTAACCTCCTTCATAAACATCCCTTCGTAATCATGTTGCACGACTTGCTCAATAACCCTATGATTAGGGGTATAAGTTTGGATAACGACCTTTCCCAATACATCTCTCCTTCCCGCTCGTCCAGCAACTTGCGAAAACAGCGAAAAAGCTCTTTCATAGGCTCTAAAATCCGGAAAATTGATAATCGTATCCGCATCAATAATTCCAATCAGACTTACCCGACCAAAATCCAGCCCCTTAGCGACCATCTGTGTCCCAATAAGGACATCATACTCGTGATCATCAAAAGCATTGATAATCTTATCAAAACCATATTTACCTCGGGTTGAGTCCAAATCTAAACGTCCGATACGTAAATCAGGCATCAGTATTTCCAACTCTTCTTCGACCCTTTCTGTTCCGAAGCCTTTACTTTCCATATGAGGCATACCGCAAGCTGGGCAAACGTTGATCGGAGTCTCGGAGTGTCCGCAATAGTGGCAATGGAGCAAATGAGAAGTCTTATGATAAGTTAGGCTTACATCGCAATTCACACATTTTGCGACGTAACCGCAGGTATTACATTGGACAAATGGAGTGTGCCCTCTTCGATTCTGAAAGAGAATCACCTGCTCCTTACGGGATACGGCATCTTTTATACCGTTCAAGAGTGTTTCGCTAAAATAAGTGTGCATTTTATTCTTCCGACTCTCTTCAGGGATGTCGACAATCTCTATTTCAGGCAACTGTGCCTCTCCATATCGCTTCAACAGTTGTACCAAACCATACTTACCCGCTTTCGAATTATAATAGCTTTCTACAGAAGGTGTCGCTGAGCCTAGGAGTACTTTCGCCTCGTGTAGATGTCCCAAATATATTGCGGTATCCCTGGCGTGGTACCTGGGAGCAGGATCAAATTGCTTATATGAGGTTTCATGCTCTTCGTCCACGATGATAAGACCCAAATCCTGAAACGGAAGGAAAACGGAGGATCTAGCTCCTATAATAACACGAAACTCGTTCTTCAAGACCTTGTGCCACACTTCTGCTCTTTCGTTGTCATTGAACTTGGAGTGGTACACCCCTAGCTGATTCCCAAAATGGAGTTTCAATCGGGCGGTAATCTGAGCAGTTAGTGCAATCTCCGGCAGTAAATAAAGTGCATTCTTTCCCTCCTCCAGTATCTTTTCAATCAAACGAATGTAAATCTGGGTCTTTCCTGAAGCTGTAACCCCATGCAACAACACCACATCTTTACTTTCAAAATAACTGTCGATTTCCTCAAATGCACCACGCTGCTGTTCACTAAATTCGAATTCTTTGGTCATCTGTAAATCTGTCCCTTCAAACCGACTAACAACTTTTTCTCGAACCTCAAAAACTCCTTTATCTATCAATGCCGTAATTGCGCCGCTACCGCATGCAGCAACCTCCATGAGATCCTGCCTCGTTATATCTGTTCGACTCTTTGTCAACTGTAAAAATGCAAGGACAGCATCCTGTTGCTTTGGTGCCTTATTAAGTCCATCTAACAACAACCTCTTCCCTTCACTATCATTGTACTCTGCTGCGATATAGAGAAAGGCTTTGGTTTTAGGTTTGTATTTTTCTTTAATCTCTTCCGAAATGAGTACAAAACCTTGTTCAAAAAGCGATCGGAGTAAAGGAAAAACAGACTTTTGTCCCAATATCTTGATGACATCTGCTACACGTAGTTCTCCAGCAATGTCAAGAGCTTCGAGTACCATGTACGCTTTATCCGAGAGAATAGAACGATCCAGATCCGGATTTTCAGACGCTATTATCTTAGTTTCCGATGCCATTTTGAGTGCCGCCGGTAGCGCGGCCTGCATCACCTCTCCGAGCTGACACATATAATAATCAGACATCCATTGCCAAAGTGTCAACTGTCGTTCATTGACAATTGAATCATCATCAACGACTTCTAAGATATATTTTGCTTCATACTTTCCAGGAGCTTCTTTGGAGATATTTTTTACTATCGCAGAGTATACCTTATTCTTACCAAACTGAACAATTACGCGTACGCCAGCCTTGATCTTTTCATTCCACTCAAAGGGCACTCTGTACGTATAAGTCTTCGCAATTGAAAGTGGCAACACCACTTCTACAAACAATGTCTCTCGTTCGGTAAACAAATCAGTATTATGCATCTGACAAAGTTATATAAAAAGCCGCAGTAGTACACAGCGGCCAAGACATAAGAGAAAAAGGAGGTTCGCTAAAAACTAAGCACGGTGTTTTACAGCTGCCACAAATAGACCTACCCACCCCACCATAAAACAAAGTCCACCTAAAGGTGTAACAGGCCCTAAGAAGCCCCATCCTTCGACCCCTAATAACGAGCGTACACTAAGCAAATATAAAGAACCGGAGAACAAAAGTATGCCTATTGTAAACGCTATGAATGAAACACGAATCGATGGACTCTTGGCCCTCGAAAAAGTAGAAAGAAATAGTAACGCGAAGACATGATAAAAATGATACTGATTAGCAGTCTTCCAAGTTCCCAAATGATAATCGCTAATTTTCCCTTCTAGGCCATGTGCACCAAAAGCCCCTAAAATCACAGCAATCAACCCCAAAAAAGAAGCAGTTAAAATTATTTGCTTATTCATATGTAAATAATTTGTTTTTTAATGGCCATCCGCCAGCTGGCGGATCCAAACTATATTCACCAGTATTTGTACTGTCTAATACTACATGGATATTTCGTGTACTTTTATTCAGAAACTACTTATGTTGAACTATTGCCTATAAATGTATAAAATATCCCCTACAAATAGACTATTTTAATTTTTTTTATCCTACTTCAGAATACACCACAAAGCGATTAAAAAAGAATCACCCTTATAAAAAGACCTCCACTGAAGGCTTAAAGAAAATATAAAGCTGATTTTTCCGTTCAAAAAATGATGAAAAGTTTTTGTTACGATATTCACAAAATAGAAGTGAAATAAGTAGGTTTGCAATATGCGGAATACTATTATCCTCTCGGTAATTCTATTTGTAGCAGTAGTTACTGCTTCCATATATTACTTTCGTAATCTTGACGGCGAACATAATCGCGCCGCCAAACCTTTACGTTACCTACCGGACAATGCTCTTCTTATTGCTGCCATTGGAAACAACGAAGCCTCTGATAACATATTTAAAGACTTTGAAATTTTCGAAGCATTATTAGGTCAAAATGATTTTGAATTAATGAGCATGTTCAAGACAGAGTTATTACGTAATGAAGCGTTAAAAAAGCATGTCGATGATGCAGAAGTCTACATTTCTTTTCACCCTGATGGCAAAAACATTGAAACAATACTAACGATTCCAACTGCAACTGCTATTTCTCCGACTGAATTTTCTAGCATTCTAAATCAAATAAGCAAACGCTATAAAATTAATACGGTCGATACGATGGGGAGTAAAATCTATGAAATACAGTATGGTCTAAAAGATTCTACATTATCTGCCATCTACTATAATAACATATTCTTTGCTTCAAATTCCAACAAACTATTAACAAAGATTTTAGACAAACACAGTAAACATTTACCAGACTCCCAAATTGATTTCTTCCTAAAAGGAGATTCGAGAAATACAGCGCTGAGTGTATACTTCCCACATCAGCAATACGATAGCATTGTCAATTTGTATCAACGTAAAAACGACGGTCCCTTTTTAAACTTATTCAAGAAGATGCAGGGGCAATCTGTATGGAATATCAATTTCAAACAAGATGCATTAATGCTTACTGGCGAAAGTGAGTTAGATCAGTATTCGGAAAATTATATCTCACTATTTAAACATCAGGAAAAAACAAGCCAAAGCTTATATACTTATTTCCCTTCTAGTACCGCCGTATACGTAGATTGTAGCATTAGTGACCGCTCTCGATTTCAAAAGGACTTACGTGACCTTTTTAAAAGAAGAAAGGAAAAAATAGCAGAAGAAATAGATACCACTGGTACACGAGAACAATTGAACAACTTATTGGGTGATGAAATTTCTTTTATTGAAACCGTCTCCAGCAGCTATATTGGATTCGTAAAGTTAAATAAGAAAGAGTCCTGGCAAGAACTAGAAAAACACTTTTTGGAGAATCTCCAAGACTCGATATACCGTTTTAAATCATCAGGTTTACTTTACCAACAATTCGGGGACCTCTTTAAAGAATTTCCACGCCCTTATGCAACCGTAGTTGATGATGTTTTGGTTGTAGCCAACAGCAGCAGAACCCTCAGCGACTATCGAGACGATTTTGAAAGACGAGATTTTCTGACAGGTACCTTAGGCTTTAAAAATTTTGAAAAACTACAGGGAAATGAAGCCAACGTTACGCTCTTTATACATGGCAAAAATGCAAATTCAAAGATATTGAATTCCCTCAATCTTCCTTTTCAAACCAATTACAAGAACAAGGATAACTTCGGCTTTCAGGACTTCTATTCTTGGTCCATTCAACTATCCGGTAATTCAGGTAAATTTATTTCCCAGCTCTATGCTTTATTTAAAAGTAAAAATGCCTTAGGCGCAACACCAGAGTGGACATACACACTCGAAAATAAAGCTATCACCAAACCCTACATATTTGAACATTCGGATACGAGTCAGTTTATTCTGCTACAAGAACTAGATCATACTATTCATGCAATCAGTCCACAAGGCAAGAAACTATGGTCAACAGTATTTGCAGGACGAGTGGTAGGAGACATTCAACAGTTGGAAGACCGAAGTATCTTACTGGCAACGGACCGCAACAGACTATATCGATTTGATACAAATGGCAAGACACTCAAAGGATTTTCTGTAGAGATACCAGAAGAGCCTATAGCTCATCCATCTGTGGTGACGTTGCAAGGCAAGAAAACAATCTTGATACCAAGTCGAAAAAAAATATATGCCTTCGATATGGAAGGCCATGCCCTTCCCGATTGGACTACTTTTGAGACAAATGGCGATATATTGGGACCAATTATAACAGCTAATAACCAAAT
Organism: Sphingobacterium yanglingense; assembly: GCA_040395455.1. GTDB lineage: Bacteria > Bacteroidota > Bacteroidia > Sphingobacteriales > Sphingobacteriaceae > Sphingobacterium > Sphingobacterium yanglingense_A. Next base: position 7,140 of record JBEBQJ010000044.1, read on the forward strand.
CCTCGTAGGCACGAGCTCGGGCAAAATATACTTACTTAGTGAAAGCGGGCAAAAAGCACAAGAGATCACTATAAAAAATGACATTCGACTTAGAAACCCTATCGGTTTACTGCAGGGTAACAACTCTGGAAGCGAATTCTTGGCAGTAGATACTACAGGACGACTGCATCGCGTATCACGTGACGGTGCCAATAATTCCTCTTTACTAGAGTCGATTGGCGCTTCGAGTCTCGTTGATTTCGTAAACATAAATTCTTCGGCCAATGCTGAGATTATATCTGTCAACAATGACTTACTCCGTGTTTATGGCATTTCCGATAGCGCCCGTGTTCTATTCGAATACAACTTCACCAAAGAAATAAACGACCGTCCACAGTATTTTTATCTTCCCAATAATTCGGGGACACGTATAGGACTAGCTTCAAGAGCGACAAATCTCATCTACCTTTTCAATAGTGAGGGGAATTTGGAAGAGGGCTTCCCTGTAGAAGGACAACCTTTATTTCATTACGGACGAATCAATTATAATGGCGACACATATTTGCTCTGTATGCGACGCGACCACAAACTGTATGCTTTTAAACATCAAAAACAGCAATAATTCGACTCAAAATCAAGCAAGGCTATCATACGTTATCAATGTACAAAAGCAAAGGTATTCGATAAAAATAATTTTCTTGCGAGACGAATAATTTGTACGTTTGTAATCTTATATTTTTTATGTTACGAGGAGAAAATCATTTAGCATTACTGACCGAACCTAGACGTATTGTAATCACAACACATCATAAACCAGATGGAGATGCTTTAGGCTCATCCCTAGCGCTATATCATTGGCTAAAAAAAAGGAACCATGACGTTTCTGTGGTGTTATCATCCGATTTCCCCTCTTTTTTAGACTGGATGCCTGGCCGTGATGATGTTATCATTTACACCGAGAAGTCTAAAATAGCAACGGAGTTATTAGCAAATGCTGAAATTATATTTTGCTTAGATTATAGTGCCCTTTCCCGGACGAATATCCTCGAAAAATTTATTAGCGAATCGTCTGGTCAAAAGTGGATGATTGACCATCACCTAGATCCGGAAGATTTTGCCTCATTGACCTATTGGGACTCCTCAGCTGCAGCAACGGCACAGCTAATCTATACTTTTATAGCAGAGGTAATTGGGGCTAAAGGTGAAATAACTGCTGATATTGCGACTTGTCTGTATGCTGGAATTATGACCGACACGGGATCATTCCGATTCCGTTCGACAACAGCAGCAGTTCATCACATCATAGCAAACTTAATTGAAGCAGGAGCCAGAAACTGGGAAATTCACGAACACATCTATAACAGTTCTACAGAACGCAGATTGAAATTTTTGGGCTATGCCCTTCTCAATTGCTTGGAGGTAATTCCGGAATATAATACGGCCCTTTTTGCAATAAGTAAAGAAGATTTGGCTCAATTCGATATTACAACGGGTGATACAGAGGGATTAGTGAACTATGCCTTATCTATAAAGGGAATCCGCTTAGCTGCATTAATTATTGACAGAACTGAATTAATTAAATTATCTTTACGCTCAATTGGTGAAATCCCTTGCAATGAAATCTGTAAAAAATATTTCAATGGGGGCGGTCACTTGAATGCTTCGGGGGGGAGTTCAACAGAGAGTTTGGCTTCTGTTGTAAACACATTTAAATCCATATTACCCGAGTATAAAGAAATATTAAAATAAGTAAATAAGTATTAATCAATAAAATGAAGAAATCAGTTTTATTTTTATCAGCAGCTGCTATGTTATTAGCTGCTTCATGCCAAAGCTTCAAAAAAGGCGACGGCGGTCTTGAGTACAGTCTTGTTGATGATGTTGCCAAAGAGAAAGCGGTAGCAGGAGACTTTTTATCGGTAGATCTTACAATCAGATCAGACAAAAATGACTCCCTACTGAACAGTACATACGATTTAGGTTTACCTCAAATTGTAAATATTGCAGCAGACTCTATCCCTGGAGCCTACAAAGGAGATTACAACTCTATGTTTAAGTTTCTTGGAGAAGGTGACTCTGCAGTATTCAAATTGAATATGGATACTATGGCAGCGAAAACAGGACAGCCTAAGCCAGAATTTGCAGACAAGTTTGTCACTTTCACTGTTAAGGTAAGAAAACACTTCAAAAAAGGTCAACTGACTGACTCTGCATTGTATGCAGAAATTGATGGTTACTTTAAAGGAGAGTTAGAAGGATTGAAAAAAGCTGAAGAAGGAAAAATCTCAAAATATGTTGCTGACAAAAAATTAGAGCCTAAGAAGACTGCTTCTGGTTTACAATATGTAGTTAATGAAGAAGGCAAGGGCCCTAAACCAGCATTGGGAGACACTGTAGTAGTTAACTATACAGGTATGTTGACTAATGGTACTGTTTTCGATTCATCAATTAAAGAAAACGCAATCAAAGCAAAACTTCCGATGGATCCTATGCGTACTTTTGAGCCCTTAAAATTCAGTATAGGTAACCAACCTGTTATTCAAGGTTGGACTGAAGGACTTTTATTATTTGGCAAGGGTACCAAAGCAACACTAATCATCCCTTCCTCTCTAGCATACGGAGACCGCCCTGCTGGACAAAAAATACCTCCTTACGCACCGTTGATTTTTGACGTAGAATTAGTTGATGTAATCAAAGGACAAGGCGTAGCCCCTGCACCTGCTATGCCAGGAATGGGTGCACCAACTGTAACTGAACCTACGAACTAAGTTCTATAGAAAATAAGATTAAAAAAATAGAGCGTCTGATAATCAGGCGCTCTATTTTTTTAAGATTTCTTTTTCAGTATGAGTGAGCCCTAAACTTTAAGGTTTCATAATCCTCATTAGCATCCCTCTTCTTCAATATACGTAGTATACTAAGCACATATAGGATACATCAAACTATTCACCGAATATATAAACTGGTACCCAAAAAAGAACATCAGAAGGTCTTACAAAGCGAAAGATTAAATCTCAAAAACAAGATCTTTAAATTACAAAATATCAACATTAGCTTTTGGAAAGCTATCTAAGGGCTTAACTATTCCTTTATTCTGCTAGAACAACAGACATGGCGTTATTGACTACAAAAACATAAAACCACATATGACATCAGTCCATATATTCTATTTCTGTTAATAAAATAATCGAGCGGTGGCTTTTACACCACCACTCGCTCTCCCAGATTATAAGAGCAAAAAATCTTGTCAAAATGTAAATGAACAACCGTCGTAATAAACTCTCCTTCCAACGAATAGCTGTACCTACATCTTAAGCTATTACCTAACTTTAATAAATTAATGAGCGGCGGCTTTTACACCGCCACTCGCTCTCCCCGATTATAAGAGCAAAAAATCTTGTCAAAATGTAAATGAACAACCGTCGTAATAAACTCTCCTTCCAACGAATAGCTGTACCTACATCTTAAGCTATTACCTAACTTTAATAAATTAATGAGCGGCGGCTTTTACACCGCCACTCGCTCTCCCCGATTATAAGAGCAAAAAATCTTGTCAAAATGTAAATGGATAGATCAGGTTATTGACTGCAGGACCAACAAATAACGCATCCTTTGCAACACCTTTTCCTTCCAGTATAAAAGCGGGCGAGGCTGACAAATCCCCTCCACTTTTTGTAAACATCCGGACTTTATACTTTCCTCCATCATTAGTCCCAACCATAACGTAGTTGTATGAGTAGTCAGCCTCAGGTCCGGATCCGGAAAACTTACGATACCTTATAAAAGTTATCTCTTCGTTAGCTGGCACTGTAAACTGCAGTTTTTCTTTATCATTAGAGAGGTTTCTCGACCACACTTCTTTACCTAGCGAAAAATACATGACTTCCTCTTCTTGGTAGATCAGTGCAAAATTATCGCCCTTATATAGCTTTTCCCCAGACTCAAGTGTTTTATGATAAATTTTAAACTGGCTAACGGAAGGTATGATTTGAGCTATAGATTTTTTTGACAAATCATCCTTATCCTGAAATATTGCATATCCACTCAAGTAGCCTGTAGTCCGTATTCCCATATACAACATTCTTTTATTATTATTCGTCGAAGACATTGTCACATCCGCATCATCTGTTACAGGAATTAAATTCATATTCCGAACATCAGCAGAGAAAAAAGAACTACTTGTCTCATCAAAAAAGAATGCCCTATTCGTATACATAAGGTGAAATGGAGAAAGAAAATAAGGCGTATCCTGTGTGTCTTTAAGTTTCCTCCCTCCAAAAGTACCGGTGCTAGGCCCTTGCCCTATCATACTATGCAACTGCCCGTCGTTTATCAAATAATAATTTGTAAAATTATTCCCTATCATCTGCATATTACGCTTGCTCGGTTCTCCGTGGAAAAGAGTTTTAAAATCTTTAATCAGCTCTAAACCACTCAATGTCATTATGCCGACATCTTCATTTGTCACCAAACAGATCGACCTAGTGGGGGAGTATTCGCCTTTATCATTTGGCGCTTTGAAATCGTTAAAAAAACGTATCATAACAGGCTTTCCTTTTAGCTTCTCCCCATTTACAAAACTGTATACGTTTTCGATCCTTTTATCAGCAATAATACTATTCGGGGTTGTAAAGAAGTCCATATCCGTCCTATCATTCTCTTCTTTAATAACATACCAACCCCGAGTATATGCCGTGGCAACATCTATCGTACTTTTGAAATATTCAGAATACCCTGTCTTCTTATTCTTGACCTGCAATGATAAGTACCAGTTCTTAGCAGCCTTATTAACAGGATAAACAAGCTTTTTACTCTTTCCAATAGTATCCATAGCCGTATAAGGGTCTTCATTACGGATGTCATAAATCCCCCATAAGTATTCAAATTCGGCCTCTTTATTAGAAGAAGGAATGGGTTCGATTATTAAACTATCTATTCCACTTACTACCGAATAATGGGCTTGCATCCCCGTCAATGTTATAGACTCCAGCTCTTCAAACCTATCTCGTCCCATTTCTTTATTACAAGAATAGAATAAAATGGACGACGCAAAAACAATTAATATCTCTAAAGCTTTCATACTCTTACTCAAGGAAATACAATCAAATGACCAAATTCATCCCTTTTATGATCCTTTACTTCTTTACCCCGATTTTCCTCTATTAGTGCTGATTTCAACATACCTAACCAATAATGTAATTGCTCGGTATCCATCAAAATCTTAGTTATAAATTCTTGATCCCATCTTTGCTCTGTAACATCTACCATAAACTGGTGTTTCACTTCGCTATACGTACCAAAATAAAGATTCGAGTACATTTCGTTCCAAATAGAAGGCCGCATCATTAAATCTGAAAAAATCACCTTCCGCCATAGCAAATCAGCCTGTCCTAGCCTAAAACAATCATTTTCTTCTACTTCAAACTTCAACACATAAGCTTCATCTCTCAGGCTAACATCACGCACCAAAACAATCGGGACACGTGTATGCACTGTACCCGCTTTTATCACATACAGTGCTGCAATCTCCGGATTATCAAAGGCTTTATAATGCTTGCCTGCAATAGCATTCTTTGCATTTTTGACCTGCACTTGCTTAATCTTAAAAGGTCTATCTCTATCTGATAAACGACCCATCGTATAAATATCAAAAAACACCGTATCCGTAAAGATAAAACTGGGCAAGTAAACGAATGTCTGCGTTTTTAGCGTATCAGCTGTTGCTTGCGAGACGTTTGGTATCTTAGCAGGATCTGGTCCAAACTGTATCCTTGCAATATCAGTATAGAGCAGTTCCTTCGATTTTTGACATGCCGTCAAACTGAAAAAGGATAACAAAATAAAAGTGTAAACTCTAATTTTCATCACATCAGTTAGTTTAAGATTGTACCTGATATTTTGGGAAGAGGGGGCGTATAATTTACTGTAGCGTCAACAGGAATAAATACAATTTCCTTTTTGCTTGCATCAAATCGTTTGTAAGCATAAAAGCCCTGACCTTCACCATAAAATTCTTTCCGATATTCCTTAATCAAAAGTTGCCTTTTCTGTAGTGGATCTGTCGGTAGGCTAATGCCGTTTAGCATTCTAGCCTTCTTAAACTCATTCCATAAAACAGTGGCTTCCGACTGTTCAGCTGTTTCAATTGCAATAAGGTACATTTCACTTATTCGAAGCATAGGTATCTGTTTAAAATCCTTTATAGGCCCTACCTCGCTAGGCTTTCGATACTTCTTAAAAACATAATCTGACTGATAACCGACCATCAATTGTTCCCACAGTTTCAATTCTCTAATATCAGAACCAGTAGCTTCATACAACTGGTTCTTTACCATCGTAACATCTCTTCCCTTTATCAAAGATTGATCAAGACGCTTGGTGTATAATTCAAAGTCATACAATCCAAATATATGCTCACAAGTAAGTCCATAATCAGCTCTCTCGAAATCAGGAAATCCACCAAGTCTAAACTTCTTGCCTCCTGCTTTATCAAAAGACATTATCAGTAACTGAGCTGCGTCATTGGCTTTTTTCGGTTGGCTAAACCATAAATATGCTCGCGCCTGTAACGCCTTAATTGCGTAATAATTCATGCGTAGATTCCTGTGTTTCATAAACTCATCACTGATCGGAGCGTCCCCATTTTTCAAATCGTCTATACTATATGAAACAATAGGATCGACCTCTTTTAAAAGTATTTCCGCTTCTTGTAAATCTTTTAGCAAAAGGACACTAAAGGAATTAAAATCAATCGGCAATACTGGCGCATTAGACAAAGTAGTGATATAAGGCAGTCGTCCTTCACTTTTCACATTGCCTGGAACAGGACCGAATAACCTAATCAAGTCTAGGTGTATATATGCTCTCAATGCTAAACACTCACCTTTAACGATCTCATATATTCCTGGAGAAAAAACAGCTTTCTTCTCGTCTATCTTATCAAGAATTGCATTGATATTCGCTATAGCTTGGTATTGATGAGCGAATATATTGGACAAAATTGGTTCAACTTGTTGATCTTTGTAATTGAATAAGCCCAACTGACCTGCCGCGGTCATACTATTTGCATCCCAACTCGACACTAAATCTTCTATAGCCCCCATACTCAGTGTCTTTCCATAAGATGCAACGTCGACCAACTGTATATAGACTCCCACCAGCGCCTCTTTAAATCCACTCTCACTCTCGAATAGTACATCCCTTGAGACGTCAGATTTAGGGTTTACCGTCAAAAACTTCTGACATGCCCCACTAATAGTGATTAGTATTACCGTGAGCATAAAACACATTACATTTCTCATCTTCGCACGGTTAAAATGTAACATTAAGTCCTAATGAAAATTGCTTAGAAAACGGATAATCTAATCCGCGCTCCTGTTTTATAGAAGAGATCCGAAAGGGCTCCGCAAAATCAGCGGTAATTTGCATACTCTTGATTTTCCACTTATCCCTTAGCGCCTCTCCCACCAACGTATACTGTAGGTTTATATTCTGACAGATTAACGTATTATCATCCTGTACAAATCGAGAGGACTTATAGGTCGTTCCTCCTACCATCAATCCTTTAAAAAAGGAAATATCTCCGGGATATTGCCAGCGATCTTCATACACTCTGCGATCTACATTATACCTATAATCAGCATTCTCAACTCTATTAATCAAAGTCTCATTATATAACTGTCCACCTACGCGATAACCAAATGAGGCGTTCAATGACAGATTTCCATATCTTATTAACGTACTGAAGTTACCCTGAATTTTGGGTTCAGAATTCCCCATGGCTCTCAGATCGCTCCCACTCCAAATGTAAGTTACCTTCCCCTCCTTATCTAGATAAACTTCCTTCCCATTGCTAGGGTCTATTCCCAAAGAAGGAACTACCCATATCGCACTAGTAGAATAATCCTCGTAAAACAATCGGACCGGTGTAGTACCACTCTCCATTTTTCTATCCCTCTGTGCCTCTCTAAGTGCTTCGGATATTTCCAAAATTTTATTCCTGTTATGGGCCAACGCTGCCGTCACGCTCCAATACCAACCGCTTGAGCGCTGCCGAACTAACACTCCTGTAGTACTCAATTCAGCCCCCTTATTTCCCATTCGTCCAATATTTTCCACATAGCTAGTGAATCCATTTGATGCAGGAATAGAGATAGAAGATACCAAGTCCCGTGTGGTAGACAAGTAATAGTCTGCTGTAATACGCAGACGTCCCTGAAAAAGCTCGGCATCAAAACCAACATTATGTTTTAATGTCTGCTGCCATTTTAGATCCTCATTTCCGATTCCTAATAAATATGCCCCTATCAGATTATGGTATCGTTTGTCCGTGTAATATCTGTAAGTAGAAAGAGCCTGATAAGCATTAAAATTCTGTGATCCGGTGATACCGGTAGAGCCTCTTAGTTTGAGCCTATCCACAAAAGACTGATCCTTCATAAAACTCTCGTTATGAATATTCCATCCTAAACCGACAGACCAAAACGATGCAATTTTATTATTCGCACCAAACTGTGATGACCCATCCATTCTTATGGAAGCATCTGTAAAATACCTGTCATCATAACTATAGTTTACATTTGCTGTTACTCCTATCGCATTGACCAAACTCTCATCCTCAGACTTTTTTTGGTCTTTAGTATACTGGATGGCATCAGAAATAAAATCAAAACTCGGGTTTGTAAAGTTCTCGAACAATAATCCATATCTTGAATTTCTATCCTGCCTGATGTTAAAATCTACACCGCTGAATAAGCTATGTTTCTCTCCTAATATTCTAGAGAACTGTATATTCACCCCTCCATCATACTTAATCCCATTGCCAACCCGATAGTTGTAATCACCTCGTCTGAACAAGGTACTTTTAGCATAGCTTATAAGATCAGTATGACTGGCTGGAGTAAATTTGTCAGTCTGTTCCGTCAATTTTGTTATGCCTAACTGGGCTCGAAATCTCAAACCATACGGAACAACCCATTCTAAGAAGGTATTATTCGTTACTTCAGATAATTTTGATTTATCGAAACCGCCCAATGTAGCATTGTATAGTGGATTGACGGGAAGAACCTTCCATAATGTTTGCGAATACTCATTACTCTTAGGATTACCTAGTACCCTCAATACATTTCCGTCTTGGTCATATGGATACCAATAAGGATTCATTCTCACATAATCCCGAAAAGCCCCATAGCTTGATTCAGAAAACCGACCTTCACTGATTAAAAGCTGATTACGTAAGCGAAAACTTTTTGAGGAATATACTAGGTTGGCTGTTCCATTAAATGTATTTCTTGCAGCCCCCTTCATGACTCCTTCAATTTTCTTAAATTGCACAGAAGCACTATAGCGCAGACTAGGAATCCCTCCAGATAAACTCAGATTATTCCGCTGTCCCAGCCCTATACGAAGAGGTATAGATAACCAGTCCATATTTACCCCGGAATTAATATCATTTAAAATCGAATTATAGTAGCGTTTTAAATCTAAATCTAATGCTGCAAACTCACTGTCGTATAAGCCTACTTTATGTTCTAAATCAAGTTTTTCCCGTGCATCAAGAAGATGATAATCACTAAGATCAGCAACGTCCAAATTTAAGTCTACTGCATAATTAATCCGTAATGCTCCCTCCTTAGGGAACTTGCTCGTAATAACAATTACTCCATTAGAACCACGGGATCCATAAATGGAAGTAGCAGAGGCATCTTTCAATATCGTAATCGACTCTACCTCATCAATATTCATATCCAACATCTTTTGAAATGAGGACTGAAACCCATCAAGAATAACCAGTGGAGTATTAAGCCCAACAATATCATCCAGATTATTGACATTCGGTAAACTTGAATTACCTCTAATCTGTACATCCGGTAGCATATTGGGGTTAGAGCCTAAATTATTATTTTCAATAATTCGTAAAGATGGATCAATAGTACTCAACGAAACAATCATATTTCTATTCCCGAAAGACTTAAGCTTTTCGGCAGTAACGGTAATAGAAGACCCGGTAAAACTTCGATCTGCCTTTTGGAATATCCCCGTACTTACCACTAGTTCATCCATTTTATTGTCAAGCATCTCTAAAACAATATCGTTCTTCGCTGTATAAGATTTTACAGGTAGTTCAACAGTTTTAAATCCAATATATGTTATCACTAGGGTCACAGGTAGCTCTACATTTCTAAATATAAATTCTCCATTCTTATCTGTAAGGGTCATGGTCTCTTTCTCTCCTTTTATAGATACAGAGGCACTAATCAGTGGCTTAGACAGTATATCGCTGACTCTCCCCCGTATATATTTTTGTCGTTCTTCCGATTTATTACGATTATTAATACTTCCCCTGTTTGCACCCGGCTTTGGACTTACGACAATGTTTCTATTCACAATCCTGTACTCTAATGGCAAATCTTTAAAACAAATATTTAAGGCTTGACTGATATTTTGATCTTTAAAGCTTACATCCAAAAAAATGTTCTTAAGATCTCCTTTATAGAAAAAAACATATCCACTTTGTCTTTCAATCTCCTCGAAGACTTTCTCCAAGGAAACATTTGCTTTATTCACTGATATTTGGCCAAAACTTTTTGTACCCACTAGCAAGAGTATTACAACAGTTAATAAGAAGGTCAGCTTCATTACTCTCAAAATTTTAGACATACCTGTAGGAAAACCCTAAGGTATCGCCCTATATACCGTCTTTTTTTATAAATTTGACTGTTTGGGCGTCTGATCAAGAGTAACATCAGTTTTTCTATTGATATATCAATAAAAGTCAGGAACTCAAACATCCGCGCAGAAGTATCCCACCACTTCTGCGCTTCATCAAGTTTTTCATTCCAGATAGTTATAAATTCTTTATTTAATCATATTTTTCACATTTAGATTATCATGTAACCTTAGTTTTATTCATTTTTTGAACCAATAATTATTTTTCTACCGTCGATTTTAAAATCAACTTTAGAAAAAGAAAGAATTTCCAGTAGCTCGGTTAGTTTAGTATCTCTATGGACTTTACCATTAAACAACTCATCAGAAAAACCGCCCCTATATTCTACCTCAATATCATACCATCGCTCTATTTGTTTCATCACAGTCTGAAGTGAAGCCTCTTTAAAGACAAACAGGCCATTTTTCCAAGCTATTGCCTCTTCTACATTCACAGATTTGAGCAATCTAAATTTCTCTCCATCAAATGTAGATTGGTAACCAGGCTTTAGAAACACTGAGCTATCATGATTTTTTTTATCTAATAGAGAAACTTTGACACTTCCTTCAAGCAGAGTAGTGGTAATCTTTAAATCTTCCGAATAAGCCTGCACATTAAATTTGGTTCCTAAGACCTCTATTTCTTGGTGCTTACTTTTTACAATAAATTTCTTTTTAACTTTTCCACTCAACGCTTCCTTAATTTCAAAATACCCTTCCCCTTCCAATTCGACACACCTCCGATCAGACTCGAACTGCGCAGGATAGCGTAATGAAGAGCCAGCATTAAGCCAGACCTGACTTCCATCCGGAAGAGTAATCTGGTATGTCCCTCCTAAGGGTGTTTTCAGAACATATACTGGAGCTATTTCCGAAGAGCCTAGTTTCTCTGTCTCTAGCCCCTTCACAGGCGATCCATCAAAATACGACAATTTTTCTCCTGTCCGAATCCCATGCTGATCCGATTCAAGTTCTACCACATCCCCACCTTCAAGCTCAAGTGTTGCCTTATATCCATCTGGATAAATTGAGGCCTCTACCGAAGGCAAATCACTCCTTTTTGTGAAATCTAATTTCCATACGGAGAATGTAATCGCCATAAGCAATAAAGCAGCAACATTAAACATCCAATTTTTAAAAAGACTTTTTTTAGGTTTATTTCTGATAGAAAGCTCCGATATATCCCGTTCTATACGCAAACGTAACTCCTCACCGACGTGATCGATTTGCGCTTCATCAGTATCGCCCACCATGTCTATGGTCGAATACCAGTGCTCAAGCACTAGTCTTTCCTCTTCGGTAGCCTCGTTGTTATTATAACGCGCTATTAATCGTCTTAGCTCTTCTTGGTTATTCATTATCAATACTAAACAGTTCAATAGAACTGCCTTTAATAGTATATACGATAACTAACAAGGAAGTACTATATAAATAATAAAAAAATTAATTTGATTGATACAAAAGGAGAAGATTACCTGTAACAATCATCAACATACCATACTTCAAAACTCGAGACCTAAGCCTTTCGTTAGCACTATACAGTTGATTTTTAACCGTCTGATCAGAAATACCTAATTCTTCCGAAATTTGCTTGACAGTAAGACCATCTTTATTTTTAAGCAGATAAATAAGTCTCATGCGTTCTGGCATATTCTGCACCTCATCATCCACAACACCCTCTAGCTCTTTAGTCAAAAGCTTATCCTGAGGACTTCCTTCCGTAACAGGAATGGAATTGGTACAGTTTATTACATGTTTTAGCCTAACTTCATCTCTTTCATATAGCTTAAAGACTTGGTTCCGTAAAACGCTGTAAAGATAGGCCTCAATTTTATCTTGTTGAGACAGTTTGGGCAAAAAATTCCAGAAAGCGATGAATACTTCCTGAACAATATCCTTAGCGACTTCACTACTATTTACTTTTCTACAAGCAACTCTATAAAGTCCCTCCCAATACCTTTCGAAAACAATATCAAATGCCCTAGTAGGAGATTGTTCAGCGATTTTCATGAATCGCTCAATTTCAGCCTGCTCCATGTTCATTCGGAATATCCATTGAAATAATTAGTTCTAAAATAGGTAAAGTCAATCTCACTTAATACTTCAAAAAGCACTAGTTTTTGGAGATAATTGCATAGCAAATATAGCTTTATTCCACCTTTAAAAGCAACATTCACCTTTAATAAAAAAAATGTTTACAAAATAAAAAATCCGCACTACTATTACGGTTAAATTAGCATATCGCCAAAGACATTATCATTTTCAAAAAAAAAGAACACTTCTTTTTAATTTATCATGTTTTTTCAGCTTAGATTAGTCTTATTATTAACAATTTGCTATTTTTGGAAAATTCAAAATTAAGCTGATCATGCAGTCATCCTATATCCTAACCGATACGCATACGCACTTTTATTATAATATACATACAGAAAAGATTGTTGAGCAAATCCAACGATGCTTGGATAATAGTATAACACGTCTTTTTTTGCCCAATGTAGATCGTGAATCGATAATCGCTGTGATGGATACTGTTAAGGCTTATCCCGAACATTGTTTTCCCATGCTAGGACTCCACCCCTGCAGTGTAAAAGAAGATTACAAGGCAGAACTGGATGTTATAGAAAAAGCCATTTCTCAACATAAGATATATGCAATAGGCGAAATAGGTATCGATTTATATTGGGAGAAAAGTACTTTAGAGTGGCAAAAAGACGCCTTTCGCACACAAGTAAACTGGGCCAAACAACTAGGGCTACCTATTGACATTCACTGTCGTGAAGCTTTTGATGAAACATTTGAACTTTTGGACGAGCTACAAGATGATAAGTTATTCGGAATATTCCACTGTTTCACGGGCAACCTAGAGCAAGCACATCGGGCAATCAAGCTGGGATTCAAGCTAGGAATCGGAGGTGTAGTAACTTATAAAAAAGCAGGACTGGACGCTGTGGTAAAAGAGATTGCATTAGAACATCTCGTCTTAGAAACAGACGCCCCCTACCTTGCACCGACTCCATATCGAGGGAAGGAAAACGAAAGCTCTTATCTGCATTACATTGCAGAGAAAGTCGCAGATCTCCATCAAACCAGTATAGAAGAAGTCGCGCGGATAACTACACTAAATTCTAAATCAATTTTTGGCATCTAATATCACTATGAATATATTCATTATATATACGGGCGGAACCATAGGAATGGTTCAGGACGAATCAGGAACATTTGTACCTTTCGATTTTGATCTTATCAAGAATAATCTCCCTGACTTAAGCCGTGTAGACTATAAATTGACAGTACACTCTTTCGATCCGATCATCGATTCATCTAACATGAACCCTGAGATTTGGTTGAAGATGGCACAATTGATCCAGGATAACTATGAGAAATATGATGGCTTTGTAATTCTACATGGTTCCGATACCATGGCTTTCAGTGCTTCTATATTAAGTTTCTTACTCGAAGGTTTACAAAAGCCTGTTATTCTTTCTGGATCCCAACTTCCTATTGGAGAAATCCGTACTGATGCTAGAGAAAATATGATGACAGCGCTGGAAATTGCCTCAACTAAACATAACGGTGTATCTGTCATACAAGAAGTGTGTATATTATTTGACAATAAACTTTTTAGAGGTAATCGTGCCTTCAAATACAACTCCGCCAAGTTTGAAGCGTTCCGTTCTCCCAATTACCCCGTTCTTGTCGAGGCGGGCATACACCTTAAGTACAATTTCGAAGCACTATTAAATAATACAGACAAACAACTCATCTTACACCACAAGCTGGATGACCATGTTGGTGTACTTAAGCTATTTCCTGGAATACGTCCCGACACTATCAAGGCCATTTTAGACTCTAACGTACGGTCCATCGTCATGGAAACATTCGGATCAGGTAATACAACTACAGACCAATGGTTTCTAGACCTATTAGAAGGAGCAATCAAAGGCGGTAAAAACATCCTCAACATCTCCCAATGTAAAGTTGGCTCTGTAGAACTTGGGCGCTATGAAACAAGTCAGGGACTGAAAGCTATCGGCGTATTAAACGGATATGACATGACCTTTGAAGCAGCTGTTACAAAACTGATGTATTTACAGGGCGAATTCGAGGACCAAGAACGAGTAGCTTATTGGGTTGAGAAAGACATCAGAGGAGAATTGACAATAAATGATTAAGCATTATTTATTATCCCGATAAAACAAAAAATGAAAAATAATTGTTTTAAACGAAAAGAGGGATAAAATGCAAAAAACAATTATTACCATATTTAGCACTATCGCCATATTATCTATGGCGAGCTGCTTCCCAAAAGCGAGTCATGTGATTCGCTCGCTTCCAGTAGAGAGTAGGGTGCAGATTTTGGCACAGTATAATCAAGACCAACTTGCGGAAGGAAAAGCGATCTTCAGCAGTAGCTGTGATAACTGCCACAAGCTAAAACAACCAGAAACTCGAACAGCGGAAAAATGGAACTCTGTCATAAAAAGAATGATTCCAAAGGCCAAGCTCAGCGATGAGGAAGGCAAGCTCGTGCGCGCTTATGTAATTGCAAATTCGAAAACTATTTGATAGTAATTCGCATAAATTGCTTCGGTGTACTCAATTGCCCTTCTTCTGTCCAGAATGTTTTATTATAGAAGACCGGTAAATACAAACTATTATCCTTTGTAAAAAAAATGTCCTTAGTCTCTGTTCCTGCCATCCAGTGCACAAAACTAAAACTTGCCACTGGTGTTATCTTTCTGTCTACAATACGATACAACTCTACATCGACACAATCTTCATAAGGATTAGTATACAATGCTATAGTATGTCTGCCATCCGGTGAAAAGTGAGGAAAATCGACCATCGACACCGTCTGCTCCCCTGTATGCATATCCACGAGCGTGTAATCTATAGACTCATAGTAACTTCCATTTACGATATACTGTTGTAAAGAAGGATTATAGCCTATATACTCATATTCAGCTCTATTTTCTTCCGCGTCAATAGGACTATCTTTAAACACATAATTCTTTATTGTAGCTGGTAAAACCAATACACCATCTTTTTTTATATGCGTTAAGGTATCTCTTACAATCATCTCTACAGCATCTTTCTTCTGTTGTCTATATTCCTGTTCGGTAATCAATTCAAGAGAAAGAAAGTCTTTCAAAACCAAACCTCGCTCGTTATATAACGGTTCCTTTTCACCTACTTGTAGAAAACTAATAATAAGCGCATCTTCTTTAGACAATTTCAAATCCGATACTTTTCCCATTGCCGATCTTGGAATAAACACTTTACGTTTAGCTATAATCACACGTTGCTCCCCATTATGCAATCCCTCGTACGGATACCTCTCCCTACTCCACACGGCTAACCACTCTCCCTCCTCGCCTATCATCTCATAAGCCTCTCCGTACCCTGCCTTTTCCATAGCTTTGGAACGTGTAGACATAGCCTGTCTAACAATGACACTATCTCTAGAAACAACAAAAGACTTTGTGGTTGGAATATCATTGGTATAATCTACCACTGTAGTATCCAAAGGCACAAAAACACTATCAATTATTATGGATTCTTGACTTATAGGCTTTTCTGACTTACCCTTATTCTGACAAGACAAAGTCAAGCAAACAATTAAAAGAAAAAATCTATTCATACAATTTGTCTATTCATCAAATCTACATAAGAGTTTTGAAAATCACTGTTGCGGATTTAAACCAGATTCATCGCTTTGTAAATTATGTTATTATCCCATTGGCTTTATCGCCATATTTGGATAAATATTTCATTACAATGTACAAGGCAATCTCTTTCATACTTTTAACCATCTTGACAGCACACATAGCTCAAGCACAGGACACTCTATACTTTGATGAAGACTGGCAGGAAACTACCAAGGATAAACATGTATATTATCGCCCTCTTCCACTAAAAAAGGAAGGAGAGCTATTTTTACTAAGAGACTACTACAAAGGTGGTCAATTACAGATGCAGGGGTATATCAGGTCCGATAATCCTGAAATTCATGTTGGAGATACCTACTGGTACGACGAAAAAGGTTTTGATAGCAGTCTAAGTCAATACAAAAATGAGAGTTCAGTCAAGGAGCTGAATTATTACTATCCGGATGGTAGTTTATGGCAAACGATAAGTTACGCCGCCAACGGAAAAAAAGAAAAGATTACAACCTATCTCCTAAACAAGGTAATTGCAACAGGGTATATCTCTCCGTCAGAAGAGCTCTCGGGCAACTTTAATTACGCCCAACCTCTATCCTATTATGAATACACTCCTTCTGATGAAGGAATAATGATAGAGAAAACATTCGCTGTCCCTACAGGACCTGTCACCAAGAGTAAGGAACAACGCTTTTACTTCATTACTGTATTTTGGGAGAATGGCAACAAAGCAAGCGAAATCAAAGTCGTCTATAAACCATATGGCGGCACAAGTGAAGTCAACAAAAAGACCTGGAATAAGGAAGGCAAGTTGATTTCAGAAAGAAAATATGATAGCGAGACATCAAGCACATCATATATAGAAGAAGAATATTATACGAAAAACCATATTGCTACACAGATTCGAGAAATAACACCCTACAAAAATGGAGAGAGAAATGGAGTATCCACAGTTTATAACAATAACGGTGACACCGTATATCGATCTATTTTTAAACAGGATGACCTCCAAGAAGTTAATATATATCAAAACAATATACCCGTTCAAAAGAACTTATACAAAGACAATAAACCATACGATGGAACCTTTATAGATGAAATGGGAGGGGTCACCAAAGAATTCAAGCTACAGAAAGGCATAAAAATAGATACAGAAACTCTTAAGGAAAAAGACAGTGCGAAGATACTAGCTGAAGGACTATACCAGAATGGCCAACCATGGGAAGGCACTTTCTTTAATGAGGCAGATCTTTACGAAATCCTACGGTACAAGAATGGCATTCAGGAAGGCATACAGCGTGTGTACCGTAACTTATATTTTGAAGAGCTAAAAGAAGAGTATGAAATGAAAAATGGCGTACGAGAGGGGTACGGAAAAACCTATGATGCAGATAGTCTCATTGGTGAAAGCCTGTATAAAAATGGTCAGATTATCTCTGGAACGATACAGGATGATAATCTGAAGCTTACTTATGTAAATGGACAAGTTAAAACCCGAAGCACCTTTCATAGCCGCGATGAAAACAGACTCCTGTCGGTCGAAGAATTTGAAGACAACACACTTCAATCTATCACCTATTTCGATTTTACTATCAAAGAACAACCGAAAGCATCCTATACAGGATATTTCAAAAATCAGAAACCTTTCAACGGATTCTTTAAGCTAGATACCCTAATTGATGATATCTCTCTAGTAGACTATTATGAAAACGGAGTGCTTATATACAAATATTCGTTTGATTTTATAGAGCAGCTAGAGAACTATGAACACTACCTCTATACTGTAAAAACGACATTTAAAGAGGGGAAACCTCTATCGGGGCCGCTTTATAAAAGCGTAGGTAGAGAACGTTTATTGCAAATTGACTATACAGATGGAAAGGTAAATCATTTTGATGTCAATTTATTTGGCATGCACTTTTTTGCCCGTATATCCTTCCAGCTCGACCACGAAATCTTATCAATATCCGGCGCAAATTCTCCTGTATCGATAAAGGCATACCCGACAAAACAAGGTATCGTTGCTGACCTCTATAAAGAGGGTCAGATCTTCAGAAAAGGACAGGACAATATACAAGTAAAAGAAGGTAGCCCAAACTCAATAACGTTCTATTACATAAAAGACACCCAGATCAAAACATTCGCTACCTCCATCGTTCCTTTTATGGATGAAGACATCGATCACAGCGATTTAATCATGAAGTTGTATCCAATGTTTCCGATAAATACGACAACCGACATGCGGACCTTACTCAACAACCTTCTAGATAGATTTGAAACGGAAGATCTGGAATATACTTTCGAATCCGGTATAGGTGGAAATTTCCCTTTTAAAATGGAAGATATACTAAGTACCGTCGAATTTGATCAAAATGGTGTAATTTCCTATGGTATACGGCCGAGTGTTCAGCCCAATGAAAACATTCTCGTCGAAGGGATTGGCAATGGGCAAGTCAAGAAAAAAATAGTTTTCAAAAGCATCACAGAGCTTCTCAAAGACAATAAAGCTGTATTCAGAAAATTTGAGCACAACTTACTCAACAATTTCGAATAAGACAATAACAAGGGGACGACTACCATCGTCCTCCTGCTCCTCCACCTCCAGAGCGTCCTCCTCCAAAGCTACCACCTCCGCTACTTCTTGAAGAGGAGCCTCCTCCCGAAGAGCCACTACTCGACTCTCTACTCTTCATGGCAATAGTAAAGAAACCTATATGTTTAAAGTAATTACAGTTCTGGCAGGAATCAAACTTTTCTCCTTCACCAGAAGAAGAGTAAGTCGCCGAACGAATAGTCCGCGTCTTGTTGACTTCCAACGTAAAATAGTGGCATTGCGGACAGTCCCGATAGTGCGAACTTTTATCCCAAGGCAATAGACGAACCTCTTTGTTAGCGGTATTGGTCCATATCTCATAACGCAAGCTCTTGATCGACTCTTCTTTCTTTTGACCAGCGTCAAGGTATTGCTGTGGCTTTGCTTTGGCATCTCCCCGATTTATCCTAACCCAACTACCACTGGTATCGGGAGGAGTAAAACGACCTGCATTACGTCGAAAACGATTCAAAATTCCTCCCAAATCAAACCACGCTAATGGTGTCAATAACATAGGTATGAATAAATATTTCACATAACTTTTTAAGCCTTGCTGTAGATCCTCTTCATCTTTAAAACTCTCGATTATTTTCGTCCTTCCGTTCGTAATTTTCATCGCAAGTATCAGGGCTAGGAGAATAAAAGCAAAATAGGGCAAATTCTTCCGTTGGTAGATCTCCTCAAGATTATTGAAGATAAAAACAAAGATAAAAAGCGTTAAAAACATCAACAACAACATACACCCCATTCCCCAGAATATAGGCGCAACAAGCTTCGGTTTGTTCTTTGTGCCTTTTAATATACGTCCAGAAATATAGTGGACATACAGGTATAACACTGTAAATAAGGCCAACATCCACAAGGTATTTGCTAGAACAGGATTACGCATACTCCAGAAAGGAGCAGCATCGGGCATCAAACGCTCTAGCTCGGCCACAGAGTCTGGTGATTTCAGTATCTTCTCGATAAAGCGCGAGGCTTCCAATACACCTTGATCATAGTCCCCATTTCTAAAATTAGGAACTAGATAAGTCTCACCTACACGTTTGAGATAAGCATCGGGAAAAATCGCCTCCATACCATAACCCGATATAAATCGATATTCGCGTCTATCTTTGGATATAAACAGTAACAAGCCATTATTGGTCTCTTTTTTACCTATTCCCCAATTATTAAAAAGCTCAAGAGCAAATTCAAAGTCGCTATCTCCGACATAGTCGTCTACTACTACAATAGCATACTCCGCTTTAGTCAAGCTGTCAATACTCTGGGAGATAGCATCCAATTCAGCAACGGTATAATATCCTAATACACCATCCGGGTTACTCACAAAATGGCTCTGCCCTTGCGTTTTAGGATTAGGTAAAGATTGTGTTGTGTATTGTCCGAAAACAGAAAGACAGGATAACAAAAAGAATACCCCTACAATAGCAGCTAATTTTTTAAACATTAAAATCAAAGTTTATCCGCTAAAATTAAGTAACAAACCTTGATTTTAAAGAATGTTTTCTTAGAAAGTCTCCTCTTCGACTCCATCCCAATCCATATCCCGCCGTATCTGGAAAGTCCCAATAGGATCCGCGTCCACCAAGAGATTCCCTCTAAATACGAGCTGCATATTCTGTTTCAACGTACTCTGCACTTGAAACGTGCGTAGTACTCCATAGGTTCCTAATAAAGAAATACTGTATTTAATTGGCACCGCTAAAGCCTGATCTCCCATAAATTGATTAAAAACCAATTGCTTATTCTGCTGAAAGTCACCTGTAGTCTCCAGATCGCTTTGGTCTAAAATAGGATTGGTCATATTGGAATTGAAAGGTGCAAAGAAAAATGGTTCATGCTGCTGGCTGATACGTATTTTGTTTATTACCGCCAAATCTGACGCATCTGTAAACTCTAGTTTAATCTGACTGAACAATCTCTTTAATTTCACCTCATGATTAGACTCTCCACTAACCTCCAGCTCACCATAATAGCCAAAAATATCAGCTTTTGAGTTGGAAAACTCATTGCCTATATAAAAACTGTTGGGATTAGGATTCTCTGACAACAACAAATCCTTGTCTGACGTATTAGCAACAAAACAAATCGAATACTTGCCTTCAGGCAAATTAAGTTTCAAACTAGATGCCTCTTCATATTTAATTGTGCCCGTCACTACAACTTCAGACTTACTCTTATGGAACAGATAATAATGAAGCTTGTTTACAGCCCCGCCTCCTCCCCCTGAAGTAGAAGACATACCGACTAAACGAATATTGTCGATGCGAAAACTACCAGCTGTTGGATTAAATGGCTTCCCTTCTGCCCCTCTATCTCCCGATTTTGGTACAATCTTAAACCATAGGTTCAAACCAACAATATTCTTATCAGTCAAAGAATAACTAAATGAACTTTTCGAATAATCAGTCTTCGCATTCAAAAATTGGTTATTGAGTTGAAGAGGTTGATATGAGGTTCCATTATCTAGACTATAATATAACTCAAAATCTTTAGGGCCCGTAGCCGAACTCCCAGTGTCAAATCCAAATTGTTTGATCTGTTCGGCATTTCCAATCGGCATTTTAATTAAAATCTCTTCAGCACCTTCGAAACTAACAGCTTTTCCCCCATCAAACCCTTCAAATTTATAGGTCGAAGCTACTAATTTGGGGAGTTTTACTTCTTCTCCCTTAAGATAACTGATACTGGTTTTATTTACTGTTTGATAGGCAATGTCAGGCTCTAGAATTTCGCTATTGAATGACCAAAAATAAAGATAACCTTCCACATAATTCGACACAGAATTGGCATTTTGGGTCCCAATTGGAGGGGACGAACTCTTCAATGCAATGGATTCGCTGGTAAAACCAGAAATTTTGAACTGGACAGCTCGTAGGTTTTCATTTTGATCATCTACGGATTCTTCTTTCTTACATGCAGCAACGGCTAATAAAATGATGAAATAAAATGAAAGCCTATCTTTTTTGACAAATAGACTCCTCATAATTCTATATAATTAGTTTATAAATATTGAGGATAATATCCTCTCTTCACCAATATACATAAAACATTTTAAACCAACAAATTAACCTTTCACGCTGTAGATTTCCTCCTTA
>JBEBQJ010000045.1:0-28862 GCA_040395455.1 Sphingobacterium yanglingense
CATTAGTGGTGTGCTTAAGAACCGACAAGACTCAAGACTTCCTCTGAACTTGCTAAGTGTCGTGCCTCATCTTCCCGATTCTCAGGACAAGGGCAATGACGGGGAGGTGATGCATGCTGTCTCTTTCGATTCTAACGCTTTTAAGAGGCTCTGTGGCTTTCAAAAGACAAAAGACGCTTTGTATGTAAAAAGAAAAACAAGGGCGCAGAGGGGCTTAAAATACGTAAAGCAAATAGCGGCTAGCAAATGGCCTATAGCTCTAAAAAGTTATATACTACTTATGATTTTCTGTGTGTTTAGTTTTCCCGATTCTTTTGGGATGGTCGCCCAAGATTCCCGTCTTGATGGCGGGATGACTGGGATGGCTCTGGAGCTGGTCGTAAAAAGCCATACAACACATGCTCCCTTAGAGGCGGTTATGATCAGAGATGTTGAATCAGGTAGGACAGTGTTTTCTGATAGTGATGGACAGTTCAACCTGGATCTGCCCAAATCTGACGGTGAGATTATTTTGAAACTCGAAGGGTATCGACCCGATACAGTGGACTATAGTGGCTATAGCCTGAATACAGGGAGATCGGTTATTTTTCTGAAGAAAGATATTTCGGAGATTCCCAAGTTAGTCATCGGTGATACTGTGCCTCCTAGTTTCTGGACGACGCTCCATGCTGTTGTCGAGCACTCAGGGGGCAGGGGGATTGTCAGTATGGAAGAATTCAAAACGTATCCTATCATAGCATTGGATTTTTGGTCGGTATACTGTGGGCCATGTGTTCGATCTATTGATTATATAGATTCATTACAGAAGTTGATATCCACTAATCTTATGTTGTGTCCGGTGTATGTTGGTAATGCCTCTCAGTCTTCGAAGATGATTAGAGATAGGGGCTGGGATAGCTTCTCGATAACAGGAGAAAATACAAATCTACTAAACGCCTATTTTTTTAATAAAGAGCAATTGGGAGGACTTGTACTTATCCGGGACGGTGTGTTTGTTGCTGCTCCCGATTATAGGTCGCTTACAGTGGAGACGATAGAGGGATTGGTCAGCGGCAAGATCAGTGAGCTGCCGACCAAAAAGACTTATCTGGGGTCTCTTCATGGAGACAGGAAAGGAGTGGCCGAATAATGAAGTGTATCATGTTATTTGTTCTGGGATTGTTGAGCCTGTCTGTCTGCGCACAAGATTATGTGCATGGTGTTGTCGTAGAACAAGGGACGCAAAGAGTGCTCTCCGAGGCTTTAATAAAGTACTGTCACACAGAAGGGGTATTTAGAACCGATCGAAATGGTGGCTTTAATATTCCGCGGGTTGTGGGAGATACTATAATAGTGAGTAGTTTGGGCTTCAGTAGTATAAAGGTGGCTGTTGGAAGGGATACGAGAGGTCTTCATCTTGCTCTAGAGCGTGCCGATCTGGAAATAGAACAAGTGGAGGTTTCTACGGGGTATTTTCGAATACCCAAAGAGAGGGCCACAGGGTCATTTGTTCAGATCGATGCAGAGATGTTGGAGCGCAATCCTGCTCCATCTATATTACAGCGCTTAGAAGGGATGGCTTCAGGTCTACAGTTTGTTAAATCGAATGGGAGCAAAGCCGAAGACATCCGTGTCAGGGGATTGAGTACGATAGAGTCTAATGCCCAGCCATTGATTGCGCTTGACAATTTTCCCTATCAGGGAGACCTTGACCAGATAGACCCCAATGACGTCGAGAGCATCACTATCCTTAAAGATGCTGCTGCGGCCAGTATCTGGGGAGCGATGGCGGGCAATGGTGTGATCGTCATACAGTCAAAAAAAGCCAAGTTGAATAATAGGGTCAATGTCAATGTATATGGTAATACCACGATTGCGCAAAGGCCAGATCTGTTCTTTAATAAAAACTGGCTCCCTAGCGAAGCGGTGATGGAGATAGAAAAAGAAAGGTATGGGAAAGGGATGTATACCTTTGGCGAAAATATACCCGTCCCCTATTATGTAGATTTATTGGATCTCTTAAAAAACGATAAAATAGATAGAACGGTATTTTTAGAAGAAGAAAAAAGATTAAAAAGTATTGATGTGCGTCAGCAGGCTACAGACCATCTCTATCGACAGGCTGTACTGAAGCAGTACGGAGCAATCATCGGCGGTGGAAATGCAGGCTATAGCTATAAACTATCGGCCGGAATAAACGGGGACGACCAGCATGTGGTGGGTAACAGCAACAGCAGAATTGTACTGGGGCTCCAGAACCGGGCTACGGTCAATAGATTCTTGGATATTGGATTACAGTTCAATTATACTGAACAGCAGGCCAGGGCCAATGGTGTGGGATATCCGGATCTGGCACAGTTTTATGCAGCATCATCGTTTCTATCGCCCTATATGGCTTTAATGGATGATAATGGTATACCCAGTGCTATTGTAAAAGACATCAGGTATAGCTACGCAATGGGTGCTATAGATCAGGGACTGCTGGACTGGATGTATAGACCATTGGACGAAAGAGGATTGGTAGATAGAAGGTCGACCTCGCGCGAGTTCCGCATTAATACCGACCTCGGAGGGGAGGTCCTGCCTGGGCTGAAATGGCGCATGTTCTATCAGTATACAAAAGGGGATTCTAGGTCAACGGATCATGCACAAAAAGAGAGCTACTTTGCACGCAATCTGGTCAATACCTATACACAGCCCAACGGTACACAGGTAATCCCCAACAATGGAATCTTCCAAACTGGCAACCCTACATTGAATTATAGTCACTATGGCCGTTTTCAGTTGGATTTTAATCGCGAATTCGGAACGGATATACAGCTCAATTCCTTGGCCGGAGCGGAGGTCAGGCATGCCCAGAGCGAAATATTCCCGGCCAGCATTTTATACAATTACAACGATGAGTACCTGAAGGGTAGCTCAGTGTTCAACTTTAATCAGAGCTATCAGACCAGGCCTGCGGGCAAGCCGGCAATGTTTATTCCGGGGGCATCCTCCATCAGGAAAAAGCTGTTCAATAGAGATCTTTCTTATTATGCCAATATGGGAATGACCTTCTATGGCCGCTATATTCTCTCGGGTAGTGTGCGGTGGGATGCTTCTAATCTATTTGGGGTCAAGACCAATCAGAAAGGGGTGCCGCTATGGTCTACTGGTGTGAGCTGGGATATCTCTAAGGAGTCTTTTTATAATCTAGAAGATCTGCTGCCCTACATAAGGGCAAGGGGGAGTGTCGGTAGATCAGGGAATGTGAATAAATCGGTAACTCACTATCCTACGGTCCAATATGGAACTTCTCAGCTCGGTCAGCTGATGGCTTCGGTTCTGTACTTTGGAAATCCTTCCCTACGATGGGAAAAGGTGTATACCTATAATGCGGCTGTGGACTGGAGATCCAAGGGAAATGTGCTTCATGGTACCGTAGAGTACTATGTCAAGGATGGCAATGATCTTATTGGAGATCAGATTTTAGATCCGACCATAGGTATCACGGCACCATATAAGGTCAATTACGCGGATATCACCTCCAAAGGTTGGGATTTTCAGTTGGGTAGCAATCTGACTTTTGGTAATCTTAACTGGCGTACAGATTTAAATGTGAGTGTGGTACACAATGAAATAAAGAATTATGAGATCAGGGAGACTAAGCTGGTCTCTAGCTATTGGTCTTCTGCGATACCGCCTCCCGAAATCGGTAAATCAAGGGATGTGCTGTACGGATTTCCGTGGCATGGCCTTAATGATCAGGGGCTCCCGATAGCGTATTTGGATGGTGAGGTTGTGCAGAACTATAGTAAGTATATGAATCCGGGATTACGCAGGGATATGTTGCTGGACGCGGGGGTTACGGTGCCTACACGTTATGGCTCGTTGCGCAATTCAATAGCGTGGAGAGATTTCAGTTTTTCATTCATGTTATTATGGAAAGCAGGGCATGTGTTTAGAAGAACGTCTATGTTGCCCGATGGGGAGAGCAAATCACAGTATCATACAGATTACTACGATAGATGGCAAAATCCAGGAGACGAATCAACGACTAATGTGCCTAAGAAATTGACGACGCCAGATGTGGCACTTGCCGAAGTAAGTGCAATATCCAATTATTACAAACACTCAGAACAGTTGATTACCAAAGGTGGCCTTTTTCGATTGGCCGATGTACGCTTGGGATACACGCTGGGTAAAGAGAAAGTAAGGTTTCTTCCTTTTAACAGCGTGAATTTGAGTGCCTATGCGACCAATCTGGGACTGATATGGACGGCAAATAAAGAAGGTTTGGATCCAGATTATGTAAATATGAGCTATAGACCTCCTTTTCAGATCAACTTTGGTATTAATGTTAACTTTTAGTTTTAAATGATATGTATAGATATTTTACACGATTAATGCTCATGTACTTTCTGCTGTTTGTCTCCTGTGGAAAGGAATTTCTTGAAGTTAAATCGGATGTAGGCATAGGGTCTCCTCAAAAAGAAGAAGATTACTTGGCAATAATACAGTCTACGTTCTTTACAGCTAATAATGCAGGTAGCTTAGGTTATATAGGAGGTGATGAGTGTTTTATGGACGACGCTGGGTACGCTTCTTTAAATATCAGATCTGTCATTATCCATAATGGTTATCTATGGGCGGATGATGTCTATGAGGAAGACGAAGTACTGGATTGGAATAATGCTTATGCGAAGGTACAGACAGCCAATCTGGTTTTGGACGGATTAAAGAAGTTGACTACGAATGATGCTAAAAAGTCCATATATGATGCAGCCAAAGGACAAGCCTTGTTTTTTAGGGCTTTTAACCATTTTCAGGTAGCGCAGCTGTTTTGTAAACCGTACAATAAATCAACAGCAAAAACTGACTTGGGTATTCCTTTGCGCTTAGAGAATGATGTCACGACGAAGGTGGGCAGAGCGTCTGTAGAGACTACCTATGGTCAGATTATCAATGATCTTGAAGAAGCTGTCGGACTGCTGACCACAGATAATAAGATAAAGATCAATCCGTCCAAACAGAGTGCCTTAGCTTTATTGGCACGAGTCTATTTGAATATGGAAGAGTATGGCAGAGCGGGCTATTTTGCACAAGAATGTCTAAAGATTCAAGACGGTATCATAGATTATAACGGTATATCGACCTCGCCAACCTATACTTTTACTAATGATTACTGTGCCTCTAATCCTGAAGTTTTAGTTTGTACCTATTTGCCGACCTCTGATTTGACCGCCCGAAATAGGATGCGATTAACGCCGGATCTCGAATCGCTTTATTTACCAAATGACCTTAGGTATAATGTTTTTTATTCGCTAGGAACAGTTGGTAACCAGTTTTTTAGAGGTTCTTTTTTAGGAGGTTTGTCCCTTTTCAATGGGTTGACAACAACAGAGATGATGTTGATATCGGCAGAATCTTATTGTCGAGATGGCCAGTTGGATAAGGCTGTGGGGATATTGAATGCTTTGCGCGTGAAGAGGTTTAAAAAAGATAGCTACGTCCCATTGGAGGTGTCTGATGAAAAAAACGTATTAAAACTAATCTATGACGAAAGGCGGATGGAATTGGCCTTTAGAGGGGTGCGGTGGTCTGATCTCCGAAGGTATAACAAGGAGCCGGATCTAGCCAAAGATATTGTCCGTGTAGTGAATGGTACGACTTATACATTGCGACCAAATGATCCAAAGTATACGTGGCAGATTCCTAAAAAGGCCATGGATATTGGAGGATTTGAACCTAATGAGCGATAGGTGAACAAGGGGAGCCTCTGCTCCCCTTGTTCGTTCTTTAGCTAATCAAAGAAGGATTTATTTTAATCTTTTGAGATTAGCGATTTTCCTCTCGGGCGTAACCGTCATTGTTACCACCACTAGCTAGGTCGATGCTGGCCTGATAAGTATCTATTGCCTCTTCAACAGTCATATGTTCTGGAGAAGATGCTGTAAAATTTGTCAGATTAAGTAAAATCTGGCACGGTTTGTCCGAAGGATTATTTTCAGGGTCACAGGCTCCAGAGGGGGCTGCTGTACTGACAAATGCACCTATGACCTGTAGGCTTTTATCTTCCGGATCTGTTGGGTCTGGGGTCACTTGATACCATCCGCTTTGTGGTGCTGCAAATTTCTCCGCTAGCTTAAACGAACTAAACCCTATAATAGCTGCTCCTGCTAATAGGAGCATGCTGTTTTTCTTGATATATGAAATTGCTTTCATCTTAAGTTGCCGTTTTTATAATAGCAAAAAACGTCCTCCAAAAAACTCTATGTCTATCGATGCTTTTATTTTTCGAGAGGCATCGACATCATCTCGGGATACTCTTTCTAAAAGTTTGACGCAGGTGCCTCCACGTATCATAATTTAATCCTGTACCGGCCTGCCCGGGAAAGGGGCGAAGCGCATCTTAAATACCATGATACGACACGGGATGATCTGATAGATGGGTACTGTTATGACTTGGAGATACTGGACGAATAGCTCTATCGGTCTCTTGCTTCGTAGATACCTTTCTATGGGGGCAGTTGGCCCAGTCAAGTACCACCCCAGTATAGAAATCCCTAATAGCAAAAGGTTGACGAGCAGATGCCAGCTCCAGGATAATCCGCCGAATATTGAGGCACAACCGCAGGGGCGCTTGTCATATAGATTCAACACGCCCAGTGCAATGTAGATGGTGAATATCGAAAGTAGTAAAGCGGATAGTAGGTAGGGTAATCTGGTCGATAAGTTCCAGATGCCTACGCCGCTACGCTTCTCTGAATGACGGGTATTTGGACGGCGATTTGCAACGAATAGTACACCTAATACCAGTTCGCCAAGTGGCAACAGCCAAAATAGTATAGCTGCCCACCAGTCTGGAAACGGCTGGCGTAGCAAGGCCGAGTGAAACTGTGGTAGGTCCCAGAGCTTGTCCAGCGCTATGTACAGCCAGAATACCATCAAGAATATCCGGATACTGTATAAGGTGATATGTTGTGTTGCCGTTTTCATTTTTTTGTTGTTATCTAGTTATCGTGTTATCTAGTTATCGAGCCTGTCCCGACTTTAGTTGGGGTTATCTAGTCTTGCTTGTTCACTTGTTAACTTGATCACTTGTTCACTCTTTTACTCCATTCCAATCCTATGTCGCTGTGTTTGTGCAACTGTTTAAAAATCAGATATTTAATTTTGTTTTGTGTTTTTTAGTGTTTATCTTAGTGTTACCAATTCTAATAATTCATTCGTCTTTATATATAGCTATCCTGAGAAGGCAAAATGTACCCTATGAAAATCAGTTTGTTTTTTAATCAACTGATTTTCAGTGGTATGTTTTTTAAAAAAATCAGGTGTGCTCGCCAAACTAATGTTGCACTTAATGTATGCGTTATGGATGAAGAACCATTTAAGATTTTATTGCGTGAGCCCGTACGAGGTATGGGGCTTATTATGTCCCAGCATGGGGCGTTATTGAAAAATTGGTTGAGGAAGTTGCTCAAAAATGATGACGAACTGATTCAGGATGTAATCTCGGAGACATTTATGGAGGTCTGGATAGCTCGTGACGAAATCCTCAAAAAAGATAATCCATCGTTGTGGATGATGGGGATCGCCAAAAATATCGCGCTTAATAAGTTGAAGTATAATGCAAAAAGGAAGAAGGCCTCAATTAAGGAGATTAAAAATATGCCAAGTAGTGATATGCCACATACGGACTTACATTATAGGGAAATAAAGGATATCATAATACAAAAGGCCGAGGAGCTTACACCACGGGAGCGAGAGATATTGATAGCATCCAAGATCGACGGAATGGACAATAAGGAGCTGGAAGAGACTTTCGGTCTGCAACCGCAGCGCGTCCGCAATCTACTGAGTTCGGCGCTGGCCAAGATGCGTAAGATGCTGGAAGAAATGCGTTAGTAATAAATTATCACATAGGTTATTAAAATCATAGACATAATGAAACGCTACAATATAAATATAGAAGATCTGATCCGGAAGGAAATACAGGGGATAATAACAGCGGAAGAAAATAATCTTTTGAAATCGGAGCAAAAACGCTATTCGGAAGATGAGTTTGATCGGATGGTAATCACAGTGCTTCAGCATATGGAGGCCCCATCCCCTGACGATTCCCTAAGAGACTGGGAGCCCGACTACGAAGAAATCATATATAGAGGTAATATCGAAGCTGGGATTAGGAGAAGAAGAAGGAAACATAAAAGAATATATAAAACGCTCGGTATAGCGGCAGCAATGTTGTTATTTCTAGGAATGAGCTTCTATTTCCTTGTCCACGGACAGAGAAATCAATACCTCGAGCAGATTCCGGTTTCCGAATCTGCATTTACGCTATCTTGGGGCGGTCAAAGCTTACAGATAGGGCCTACGGATAAAGTAGGTAGGCTTGCGGTGTATGGTGATGTTGTAGTCGCTAGGCACACGGATGGTTTATTGGTGATAGAAGCAGCTCTCCAGGGTACAGTTAGCAAACAAGAAGGCGAAATACTGATATCGACAGCAGCTATGCAGCAATGTGTCATACAGTTGCCCAACGGTGCACGGGTTCGTTTGGATGCGCAGTCTTCGCTACGCTATCCGCTACAGCAGGCGATCAGTGATGTCACGGTACGGACCAATGGCTATGCGCTGATTGATATGCCCAAACGTAATGATACGGTGCCCCTGGTTATGAAAACAGATAATGGGTACCTGAAAATGTCGGTAGGGATATTAAACCTGATTGCAGTCAAAGGTTGGACACAGGCTACCTTAGGCAGTGGCGAAGCTATCCTAACTGCTGATAGTACGAATAAGGAGGTCAAGCTGAACTGCCGTGGCGCGGAGGGGCTGCTGGTGCGTATGCAGAATACGCTCGACAATCGGATTAAGGATTCGTTGTTCTATTCGAGAGATGCAGACTTTGAGCGGGATAGCCGATGGGCCAGGGCGGTGCGTAAATATGAAGGTGCTTCGCTTCGTGAATATATCGTGGAGATGAGTAGATGGTATGGCTTTAAGGTTAAGGATATACACTGTATACCGACCGAACCCGTGATCGATGCAACGGTTCGCTATACGGCGACCAAAGAAGAGATGCTGGCAGCGGTACAGCAAGAAGGTATCAAGGTGCACAGACGGGAAGATCTAATCAGTTTTTGCCCAGAAGACATAGAGGTAAAAAGTCGCGATATCAGAAGCCGACTTGCCAAGAAGCGCTGATTTATGAGCGCTCCTAAAAAAATAGTGAAACAAGGAGGACATCATGGGAGAGAATAAGAACTTTTTAGAATCGTTGTTCCGCAGTGTAGAGATCAACGAGGTAATCGATAAGCGTAAGTGCCGGGCCACGGGCAAGGTGCGGTTCAATTCGAAATCTGAAGCTCGCTTTTTCATACAGTGGATGAAGTGGAAGTACCAAAAATGGCTTAAGACACCCGGAAGACGTAAGAAATCGCATACCAAGGGGAGTGGCAAACCCCAACAACGATACGAATATAGTTGTGAGCACTGTGGCGGATATCATGTGACCAAAGAGCATCCGCACCGTTACAACAAGATGAAGGACCTGTACCACAAGAAATATTTTGGATAAAAATATTAACTGACACAATAATATAAAATATGCAGCGTTATTATAACAAAGAGCAGCACAAAACAGATGGCTCCTCGAGTAGGAGATGTCTTTTATAATATAAATGCTTAATTATAGTACCCGCAAAGAATAGACATAGGGTTTATTCGAAAAAAGAAACGTCGAAACAGAAAAAAAGGGTATCTGTAAAAAAGCTAGAAAGGGTTCAGATTATTCTGGACCCTTTTGCTTTTAATATATAGTTTACCCAGTGTAAACTGATTAAATAAAAACAACTTTCTTGATTTTACAAATAATGCTGCTCACTACTTGTAAAATATAGTTTGTAATATACTAATCCTCAGGTTTTTTACGTTATATAACTAGTGATATAAACTAACGTTACTTTTATTCAATCAAGCTGTTACCTATGAGAAAAATCTTAGTCGCATCTTTTGTTATTGTATTAGCTCCAGCTCTAATATCCTGTAGCAAGGATAATTCCCATGGTGGCGAAAACGAACCGATATTTGATAATGAAGGAACTAATAAATCTATCCTGACCAGTAGTAATGGAAAGGTATACCAGGTTAGTGCCAGTGATGGTAAGGCTGAGATGTTGTTTGATTTTGGAAGACAGAATGATGTATCGGGGATGGATTCGGATGGTGCCAAAATCTATAACGGAGATGAAAGCAATACGATCAATGCTATTGATCTGAATAGCAAACAACTTATATGGCGAAAGTCTTTCTTTAAAGAGGAGTCAATAACTGCCAGCGAGGTGCAGACTAGCTTCAAAGATGGTGTTTGTTATAGTATAGGATACTCTGGAATCGCTGTTGCGCTAAGACAAGATGGTACAATACTTTGGTCGCGCTCCTTGGATCCGGATTTTGATGGTACACGCAATAGTTATTATCCGACCTACATGAGTGTGCAGGATAAATATGTGATTGTAGGCTCAAGTCGTACCGCATTATGGGGTGACGAACGTAATAAGCTATACCTATTGGATAAAACCAATGGTAAACCTATACAAACATTTACTCTTGCTGCTGAGACGGCTGTAACCGGTAGGGCTAAGATTTCAGGAAATACACTACTAGTACCGATGAATGACTTAGTGGCGATCGATCTTTCTAGCGGTAAGGAGTCATGGCGTGTACCAATGCCCGATGCGAGCTATGGAGCAGGTACCCCGATTATTTCAGGTAACAAAGCACTCTTGCATGGGAGCCGTAGTGTAGGTATGGGCGGAAAGCTTTTTTGTATAGATATCAGCAATGGCCAGGTGATATGGGAAAAGGATAGTGGAGGCGATATGGTGGGGTATTATACGCCTACCGTTATCGACGGTAAATATGTTCTCGGAATCTATGAAAATGGAAGCACGGTTAATGCTGACGGTCATCCTTATCTGGTGCGGCTGGAAGACGGTGCAAAGCTATGGCAGAACGATAATATCGGACTGGATGCCTCAGCGACATACGCCAATGGGCGATTGTATGCCTACGGCAATAATTTAGCAGCACAGGGTGAATCTGTAGGTCTTTTGGCATTGAATGCGAGTGATGGTGCACTCGTATGGCTTAATGCCGAACTCAATGGCATCAGTAATGCCGATCCGCTGATATTAGCTGATAATGGTATGTTTAGAAGCCCTTCAGCGCCTGGAGAATAATCATTCTTTGTTTTTTCTAACCCAGAAGTCCATATTTCTAAAATTGAATCTGCTGTTGTCGAATATAGGGTCTTCCTTGCGTGACAGTTGGTCTTGATAGTCTTTATAGAGTTTATGTACTTTATGGTGGAGTAGTATGATTGCAACAAGGTTGAGCCATGCCATCATCCCTACACCTATATCGCCCAGCGTCCATGCAGACTCGGCAGTGCTTACGCAGCCCATATATACTGATATAAGGATGAGTACACGCAGGAGCCATACAATAATACGTTTTGAGGATTGCTTGCTGATAAAACTGACATTACTTTCGGCGATATAATAATAGGCCATGATTGTGGTAAAAGCGAAGAAAGTGAGCGCTAAGGCCACAAATATATTTCCGAATGCAGGAAAGTGGTGCGCTACTGCCTGCTGCGTGTAGGCAGGTCCCATTTCTATACCTGGGATATGCTCGACAATAAAACCACCTTCGGGCGCCTGTACATTATACTGGCCAGTGAATAGGATCATTAATGCGGTGGCTGTGCATACAAAAAGTGTATCTACGTAGACCGAAAACCCTTGTACAAGTCCCTGCTTGATTGGATGGGATACTTCTGCGGCGGCAGCGGCGTGGGGAGCGGTTCCTTGCCCCGCTTCATTACTATATATTCCACGTTTTACGCCCCAGGCTATAGCACTACCAGCCACAGCGCCGAAAGTAGCTTCCATATTAAAGGCCGATTTGATAATCAGTGCTAATATAGTCGGTACTTCCTGTATGTTGAGTGCAATGATTACCAGAGCCATCAGAATATAGGCGCCTGCCATAAAAGGAACGACAAATTCGGCTACCTTACTGATGCGCTTTACACCACCGATGATAATGATGCCCAGCAGTCCGGCTAAAAATAGGGCGGTAAACAGTGGCGGAATAGCAAATGCCTTCTCTACAGCGACGCTGATACTATTACTCTGTACGCTAGGCAGCAGGAAACCGGTGCTTACTATAGTGACAATGGCAAAAGTCCAGGCAAATATTTTTGAACGTAGTCCTTTTAAAATATAAAAGGCAGGTCCCCCACGATATTCACCTTGGTCTACTTCCTTGTACATCTGTCCGAGAGTGGCTTCTACAATTGCCGAGGCACTTCCCAAAAATGCAATGATCCACATCCAGAATACGGCTCCGGGTCCGCCCATACCAATAGCTGTGGCTACTCCTGCAATGTTACCAGTACCTACGCGGCCAGAGATGGCCAACGAAAAGGCCTGAAAAGAAGAAATCCCCTTGTCCGAACTACTGCCTTTAAAAAGGAGACGTACCATCTCCCGGAGTTGTGTAAGCTGCGGAAATTTAAATCGAACTGTAAAATAGATACCGGTGATAAGACAAAGATAGACCAACGCATCACTCCATACCACATTATAAACTTTGCTTATCAGATCTTCCATGTATTGCTTTTGAGTAGGTTCATAATCTGCTAAAATATGCAAAACAGTCGGGCATTCTCCGAATTATCGCATAGATTGTGTTTATGGAATGTGTTTTGATATATATGTAATGCTTATGAGGGAATGGAGCGGCCCACCATTGTCCTTGTTTATCTGTATGAGAGACAGAAAATGAGGAATCTTTTTGTTGGATATGAGCGCTCATGCTTCTGATATTTTTCTAGATTTGTTGTATAATTGAAAACTGTGATTCGAAAACATCTATTTAACCCAGCGCAACTATTCATTTCCAGTTTCTTAGGACTGATTGTTTTTGGAACCTTTTTATTAAAACTTCCCATAGCGCTGAATGAACCTATTTCTTGGGTGGATTCACTTTTTACGGCCACGAGTGCGGTATGTGTCACAGGGCTGGTGGTTGTGGATACGGCTACTCATTTTACGGGCTGGGGGCATTTCTTTATTATGCTGTTGATCCAGGCTGGTGGTATAGGTATCCTGTCGTTTGCAGGGCTGTTTACCTTTTTTTTGAAAGGGGGGAGCACCTATGAAAATCAGTTGGCCATACGTGATTTTTCGAATACGGAGCGTCTGGGGGAGGTATTTGTACTGTTGAAGCGGACGATATTGATTACTTTCGGCATCGAACTGGTCGGTGCAGTGGCGATTTACTGGAGTCTGGATAGTCTGTCGTATATGGGGGTAGGGGAAAAGGCCTTTGTCTCTCTATTTCATGCGGTTTCTTCATTCTGTAATGCTGGTTTTTCGACATTGCCCTTGGGGCTGATGGATGGTACGGTGATTCATAATTATGGTTTTCAGTTTATCATTGCCTGTATTTATATTTTTGGGGGATTGGGGTTTCCTATCGTTATCAATGTGCTCAAATACCTCAAGCATGTGGTCAATAGGCTGTTGAAGAAATGGACACTCAATGTCAATTCCTACCGCCCTTGGGTGATGACCATGAATAGTAAGATCAATCTGATTACGACAGGATTGATTACATTGGTGGCGACCTTGGTACTCTATGTAAATGAATATAGTCATGTATTGGCCGGACATGATGGGCTGGGCAAGCTGGTTATCGCATTTGCTACTGCGACTACCCCGCGGACAGCCGGTTTTAATAGCATAGATTTTGCACAACTCCATTTTTCGAGTATACTCTTCGTTATGTTATTGATGTGGATAGGGGCTTCGCCCAACTCGACAGGAGGTGGTATCAAGACGAGTACATTTGCCGTGGCAGTACTGAATGTGTGGAGTATAGCCAGAGGTAAGAACCGTACGGATGTATTTCGTAGAGAGATAGCCTCAATCACGATACAGCGGGCTTTTGCGACGATGTTCTTGTCGCTGATGGTGATAGGTCTGGCTGTTTTCGGGATATCATTCTTTGAGCCCGAAAGGCCTTTGTTGGATATTGCTTTTGAATGTTTTTCGGCTTATAGTACAGTCGGTCTGTCGCTTAATATAACTGGTGGACTGATGACCGGCAGCAAGATTATCTTGATCATGCTGATGTTTATAGGTCGTGTTACGATGCTGTCGGTATTGATCGCATTTATAAAAAAGGTTAACTATATACAGTATAGATACGCTCCAGAAGAGCTTACAATATATTAAGAAGATGAAATTTATAATTATAGGTTTAGGCAATTTTGGAGCCTCGCTGGCAGAAAAGCTGACTATGCAGGGCAATGAGGTGATAGGAGTGGATCGTCGTCTGGAAAAGGTAACGGCCCTCAAGGAGAAGATAACGCATACCGTGTGTCTGGACGCAACAGATGAGGCGGCCTTCTATTCTTTGCCGCATAAGAATACGGATGTATTTATTGTGGCGATTGGAGAGGATGAAGGTGCCAATATCATGGTCACGGCATTGTGTAAAGAAGCAAATGTAAAACGGCTGATCAGTAGGGCGGTGAATAGACTGCATGAAAAGGTGCTGGGGGCATTGGGCGTTTCGGAGATAGCCCATCCAGAAGAGGAATCGGCCGAACGCTGGTCTAAAAGGCTATGTATGTCGGGGCTAGTGGATTCTTTTGAACTGAACAGTAATTATTCTATTGTAGAGGCACTCGTGCCTGAAAAATATATCGGTAAGACTATTCAGGAGATTGGCTTTCGTGAAAAATACGAGTTGCTGGTCTTAACGATCTTGAAGAGTACGGAAAAAGAAACTACATTCGGTCGGAGTGTGGTGACTACTGTCCTGCACGGAATCCCTAAACCGGATACAAAACTCGAACCGGGGGATATACTGGCAATCTATGGATACAATGACCACATCAAATCGTTTTTGTAGGATTTTGGGGCACTTCTAATAATAGGAGGTTACAGTTGCGTTAAGATATAGCCCAAGACTGCTCCTCCTATAATGATGAATGCGCTGTTCATTTTTGGGAAGCGAAGCAGTATAGCCATACTGAGCAACGCAATGAGTATGGTCTGCCAGTTACTGATGGTTTCTTTGCCCATTTCGAAGCATACAACGGCAATCATAGCGATAGCGCTTACATTTACAGCATCTAGAAAGGAAGAGAAGGCGGCTGAATTGCGCATTTTTTTGAGCAAGGGAACGAGCAGGGCTACCAATAAAAAAGAAGGAGTGAAAATAGCAATGGTCGATAGGAGGGCCCCAGTCCATCCGTTGATCTGATAACCTATAAAGGTGACAGAAGAAAATACAGGACCCGGACTAAACTGTCCTACAGCAATGGCATCTATAAGTTGTTGCCGGGAGAGCATGCCGGTAGCAACCAATTCGGTGTCCAGAAAAGCAAATAGTACATACCCACTGCCATACAGTACAGCTCCGATTTTAAGGAATATCCAAAACAAGGTTATATTTTTAGGGCTGAATAGACCTTCGTGAAAGCTGCTGACAAACAATAGGGGGATGATACTGCTTAGCTGGTTTCGGCTATGATGCTGGTAGTAATGGATTGCGAGGGCCAATATGCCAGCTCCGAACATAAGGTAGAGCTCAGAGATGCCTAAAAATGACAGCACAAAAACCAAAACTCCTATGACGATGAGGAAAGTGTTCTTGAAAGATGTCTTGATGAGGGGCAGCAGGGCATTGATTATTATGGCAATAATCGCAGGTTTGATTCCGTAGATAAACTGGTGTACCAGGGGAAGATGTCCATATTCTTTATAGAGCCAGGCAAATACACCAGTGATCAGTACCGCCGGTAGGATGAAACATATGCCGGCCAGTATAAGTCCGCGCCACCCGCCTTTGTCATAGCCGATATGGATAGCAAGCTCGGTGCTGTTGGGGCCGGGAATAAGGTTGGTCGCTCCCAGTAAGTCAACAAACTTTTGGTCATCCATCCATTTTCTCTTGTGCACGACCTCATCCCGCATCATGGCGATATGGGCTGCGGGCCCACCAAATCCAATGATACCGAGTTTTAGAAAAAGTCGGGCGATTTCCCTAAGGCGAACTTGTTCGTGCATAAGATGTTTTTGATCTGTCAAACCTACATAAATTCATCCCCTTGGACAAATATCGTATGTTAAGTTATTGTTTAGTTGGCTAAGGAATAGTGGATGTTTATAATATAGCTTTTCGATTATAAATAAATCCAATCGATAATGTTAGGCCATGTAAAAAAAGTCCCCTATTTTCTACGTGTATCGACAGAAATAAAAGTCCATTTTTTATCGAAAAAAGTCGTGTGTTTCTTTGGAATTCCAAATCATTACTTCAACCTTTGTACTACGTTCTACAAAATTCATGGGTGTTGACCCCGGCCTAATTAGCTCCCGTCAACAGATAATCTAAAATTTTATTAATTAAATAAGAATTATGCTTAAGTATTACTTATTGATTGCTGTATTTTTTGTTTTATTCGTGCGTTGTGCGCGATCGGATATCCCTGTACTCGAAGTCGTCAAGGGGACGCAGACCCAGCAGGGCATTGTCAAACTCGCTTGGAAGGGTGCAGATAAGCAGCTTTACGAGCTTCAGGAGGCCAGCAGCAACAACTTCCAACAACCTAAAATAAGATATTCAGGCCCTGATCATGGGACGTTCTTATCTGGCCTAAATGATGGAACCTATTATTACCGCCTACGTAATCAAAATGGTGATTATTCCAATGTTGTCACATTAGAAATCAAACACCATCCGATCCAATTAGCAATTTCTCTTCTCGTCTTAGGTGCTTTGGTATTTGTTATTACCACAGTATTGGTCGTGAGAAATTATTTAAATCTAAACTCGCCTAACTAATAATTAAATGATACATATGTTATATATAGTACCTCCCTCGACTGGGTGGGGGCTGTTGGCTATTTTGAGTATACTCTGGCTTGGCCTAGGCCTCTATTGGGGGCGAAAATCGAAGGATCTTGATGGTCATATGCTAGCAGGACGCAATGTCGGCATGGCATTGGGGACTGCCACGGTAATGGCTACTTGGGTAACTTCCAATACTACGATGTTGGCACCTCAGTTTGTACTGGAAATGGGGGTATGGGGGATGTTGGCCTATGCAACAGCGGCTATAGGGCTTTTGCTTTTTGCGCCGCTTGCGCAGCGTATACGCCAATTGATGCCTAAAGGCTATACCAGTGGTGACTTTATCCGATTGAGGTACGGAAAAGTAGCTTGGATATTGTTTTTGTGCATTAGTGTATTCTACAGTCTGATTTGGTTGGTGAGTATGGGGATGGCAGGTGGAATATTGATGCATTCGATAGCCGGCATTCCGTACGATATGGGGATGACGGTCATTATTGCCGTGTGTGTGGGCTATACCTTATTTGGAGGTCTATATGCTGTTATTGGTACCGACTATATACAATCGCTGTTGATTATGATAGGTATTGTTGTCGTAGGTGTAGGCAATTACAGTTATGACGATTTTGATACCATATACGCCGGCCTTGAACAAGATCGTCCTATGTTGTTGAATTTGTTTTTTCCGGCAGCATTGATGGCAATCTTTAATAACCTTTTATTTAGCCTAGGGGAGGTGTTCCATAGTAATGTGTGGTGGAGCCGAACCTTTGCATTACGGAAGGATGTGGGCAAGAAGGCGTTTCGTCTAGCTGGGCTTTTATGGATTCCGATTCCCATTGCAGCTGGTTTTATTGCATTGGCCAGTGATTCATTAGGTATTAATATCACGCGGCCTGATATGGTAGGACCTACTGTAGCAGCAGAGGTGCTGGGACCTATAGGGGCTATCGTCGTATTTATTGTTCTTTTCTGTTCACTAGCCTCTAGTATCGATGCGGTATTGGCAGCAATATCTGATCTGATAACCCAGGATGTGT
This sequence comes from Sphingobacterium yanglingense, assembly GCA_040395455.1. Taxonomy (GTDB): domain Bacteria; phylum Bacteroidota; class Bacteroidia; order Sphingobacteriales; family Sphingobacteriaceae; genus Sphingobacterium; species Sphingobacterium yanglingense_A. The sequence continues at coordinate 17,940 of JBEBQJ010000045.1, forward strand.
ACCGCAAACTGATAAGGCCACAAGCTAGCGAACGGCAACTCAAAAAGTTTGCGACATACATGATACTTCTGGTCGGTTTTGTAGCATGGCTGTTATGTTTGCCAAATATTGGGACATTGGCGAGTATATTATTTTTAGCTGGACCTATGGTAGGCAGTACGATATGGCCGATAGCTACAGGGCTATTTTGGAAAAAAGCCAATAGTAAGGGGGCCCTATGGGGCATGTTATTGGGCTCGGCTGCTGGTTTATTCAGCTACGTATACATAGGGTGGTATACGTCATCTTTGGTAGGGGCAGCGGTATCCATGCTTGTGGTGATTCTTTGTACTTACCTCTTTCCGGAGGATTTCGATTGGAAAAAATTGGACGAAGGAGATAGCCAGAAGGCATCGACATAAAATGGAAGTCTTTAACACGTAAGTAATGTAAATATGAATTTTTCCGAAAGCTTTATTCAAATCCTTATTCTGTTGGCTATTGCCATCATAGCCACTAGTGTGGTTATCCTTGTACTATTATTTATAAAGGATGTTATCAATAAACAAGTCTGGTGATATAAAAAAGTAACATGAAATCAAAAAGAAAAGCAAACTTTCGAGGGTTAAAGCCGGATCCCGAATGTTTATTAGAGGAATCTCCCATTAATTATTCTGCATTGAAAAGTATGGCAGGCCAATCAATAGTCGGTGTAGGGCAGTTCAATAAGGAGACTGTAGTTGAACTCTGCAAATTGGCGGCACTACTGGAGTCTGACAAGCTGAATGTAACTGACGCCCTGAAAGGGAATATCATTATTACGGCATTTTTTGAACCCAGTACGCGTACCCGGTTGTCTTTCGAAAGTGCAGGCCTGCGACAGGAGGCCAAGGTCATAAGTATACCGGAGGGGGCTCGTAATACAGGAGTGGCCAAGGGAGAGTCGCTATCGGACATAGGCGAGATGTTCAATGCTTATGGAGATCTTGTAGTGGTAAGACATACGAATACAGGGGCAATAGCAGAAATTTCGGAAAATCTACGCATACCGCTGGTCAATGCTGGAAATGGCTCGGGCGAACATCCTACACAGGCATTGGCCGATTGGTACGCTATACTGAAATGGAAACCTGCGATGTTGAAAAATGAGCTGCCGGAAACCGAAAAAATAAACCTGGGTATATTGGGGAGTCCAGGTAGTATGCGGGCTGTCAACTCATTTTTGCGTATGGCGCTATTGTTTAAGGATACTATACGAAAGATCACTATAGTATCTGAGCTGGCGGATCCATTGGGAGAGGAATTAAATCAATTGTTGTCAGAGGCTGGAATACCATGGTGCTATGCACATGATATGACGCGGACTATCGGGACATTGGATGTCGTATATATGAACTCGATTGCCTTTTTGGGGGATTCGTACAAAACGATGGATAAGAATTTTAAACTGAACGCCGATAGTGCCCTAAAGAAGGGAGCTGTCATCTTGCATCCGCTGGCGCGGCTTGATGAGCTGGACAGAAGTCTGGATGAAAGTAGGCACAATCTATATTTTGCGCAGGCTCATGGTGCTGTATTTATACGGCAGGCATTGTTTATGTCGATATTAGGTAGGATAGAGGATGTCTATGATGAGACACAATGTACACGAGAAAATGAACTAGAATTACAAACTGTTTAAAAAACAACTTTTAATGAGTGGAATAACCGGATTTTTTAATCCTAAAGGATTGAGGGGAAATAGTGAAAGTATAGTGAAGGGGATGCTCGCGGCCATAGCACACCGTGGACCTGATGGGGCTTATAGCTATGTGGATAACAGAAGCGGAATAGCGATGGGGCACCAATATTTACATATCAACGGAAGTAGAGCAGAGGCAAGACCAATTTTTGAACAGCCCGGTGAACTCATCGTGACGAGCAATGGACGGTTTTATGGCTATAGAAAAACACGTCTTGAATTACAATTTGAAGGTCACCGATTTTTGTCCAAGAGCGATAATGAGATCGTAGTACCATTATATCGTAAATATGGATTAGGCTTTGTCGAACACCTGAAAGGTGAGTTTGCAATCTCGCTTCTGGATCTGAAAAATAAAAAATTGATTCTCGCAAGGGATCGGTTTGGCGTTAAACCCTTGTTCTACCACCTGAGGCAGGGGGGCATATATTGGGGGTCGGAGATAAAAGCAATATTCGCGCATCCCGATGTACAGCGCAGTCTGGATGCCAAAGGTATTGTACATCAATTGATGCAGACTATGGTCACAGGTTCTACAGCGTTTAAGGATATCCATGCGGTACGGCCCGGCCATATGCTTGTGGTCGATTTTGCAAACGGTGATCTTGATGTCAATGAGGTCAAATACTGGGATCTGGATTTTCCAAAAGCAGAGGACCGATTGGAAGGGATACCTGAGGCAGTCTATATTGAGGAAGTGCAGCAAAGATTGTCGGATGCTGTGGCTGCACGTATGGATGCAGACGTCGGAGTCGCGGCATACCTATCGGGAGGAATAGACAGCTGTGCTATATTGGGAATGGCATCGGCATTGAGCCAAAAACCAATAAAAGCTTTTACAATAAGCTTCGATAATGCAGACTATGATGAAGCTGCTATAGCTACGCGTATGGCCAAGCGGGTAGGGGCAGATCATACTAAAATAATACTTACCGCGGAAGATTTGTATGGAAGCAATTATGTTCAGACACTTTGGCACTCGGAACGAACTTTTTACAACACGCTGGGGGTGGCCAAAAAATTGATGAGTGGTACCGTAGTAGAAAAAGGTTATCGTGTGGCACTGACGGGCGAAGGGTCTGATGAATTGTTCGGCGGTTATCCGAGTTTTAAAAGAGATATGTTGAGGTATGGTATGCAGACAGCAATCCAGGGAGACGAGGCGACGTCTTATCGTAAGCTGATGGACGAGACAAACAAGCTCTTCACAGGAGCGATATTGTCCGATACGGTGCTGTCACATCAAGCAATGGAAGACGTGTGCGGTTTCACCCCCTCATGGATACAACCATGGATGCAGACTTTAGAATTGGTCAGGCCACTATTGCATGATGATCTTGTAGAGGAGTTGCAAGGATATGATCCAATAGCAGGGATAGCGGATTCTTTTGATAAGACTCGCCTAGATGGTAGGCATGTATTAGATAAAGCGCAGTATACCTGGTGCAAAACCATGCTGGAATGCCAGATACTAAATTGGGGAGGGGATCGGGTAGATATGGCAAATGCAATGGAGTCTAGGCCACCTTTTCTAGACCAGGAGGTCGTCGATATGGCGGTACAGATTCCCCCTCATTTGCGTATTCATGGAAATACTGAAAAATGGGTGTTGCGTGAGGCCATGCGACGTGTCATTCCTCAGGAGCTCTATACGCGCGAGAAGTTTGCATTTATGGCTCCTCCGGGGCATACTGACCCCAATAAGCAGAATGGGTTACTCCAGCTTTTAGAGGTTTATATGGATGAAGAAAGTATAAGGGCTGCAAGGATATTTGACATAAGAAAACTGCGTACCTTTATAAGTAACTATAAATCGGATAAAAAACCAGTTTCGCTAACGCGAAAGGATGCGTTGCTGAACCATATTCTTGGTCTTCATATTCTGTGGCATCAGTTTGTCAAATAGTTTTTCCCTGTCTATTTATATTTACATAGACAGGGAAGATTATTTTCATTTACTTGACTACATATATCGCCGATTGAAAGGGCTCCTTGTTGATCAGCTCATTGGTGGTGCTCCCTAGAAAAATAGACGGAATACTGTTGCTGCCCTTAGCAGCTAGAACGACTAGGTCTGCCCGAAATAACCTACTCTCCCGGGCAATGATATCCGCGACACTCTTTTCTTTTCGATATTGGGTTTTTAATTGCCAAGTGGGGGCTATGTTCAGTTTTTTGCTGAGCTCTGCATACTGTGTCTTTGCGAGCTTTTCGGCTTTCAGTTGGGTTGCTTCATCATTGATGAAGGGGAAGAATACACTCGGTATATGATATACCTTTAGTACCTGCACCTGTTGTCCCCCCAGTGCATCCACTTTATTCTTTACCCTGGAAAAGGTAGGGCTAAAGTCGCTCGGAATAAGTATCCGATCGATGCCGAAGGTACTATCTTTGGGGACCAATAGGACATCGGCCTGAGACAGCCGTATCAGCTTTTGGGCCATAGCGCCGGTCCCGTTTTCGGCACTCTTCCAGCCCAGTAAGATGGTGGCCGGTTCTTTCTGATCCTTCACCCATTCATTAATACCGAACTCGGTGTTGTCGCCTTCCAAAAGAGTCAGGGTGTAGCTAGACTGGTCCTGGAATATTTGTTGGACTTTGTTCTCGAGGTTGCGCTGTATGATGGGCACAATCTGTACATCGGCCAGTATCTCGGTAAGGAGCTCGTCGAGCTCTGATACCTTAATGTTGTGTATAAAATGGATGTGCTTGATGTTATAGTGGGACTGCAGCTGCTTGGCGTAGCCAATCAGCGTATGGTCGTGATCTGTAAGGTCTAAGGCGACTACTAGTATCTTGTTCATGCTTGTGTCGTTTTAATTATTTATTCGTGTTGTCTATAGACGTGTTAGCGTTTAGGTTCTCAGCAATCGCAGTGGATTGCTTGGCGTCAGTTTCTTTTATCGCGACCTGCTCTTCACGCATGATCTTGCTGATAGAGGCTTTGTACGATTCGGTCTGCTTCATCTTGGTACGGCGCTGCTCCATGTTGTAGTCTTCGCGTATACCGATCAGTAGGGATATACACATGATGACTAATAGGATGGCAAAGGGCATGCCCGAAATAGTAACTGCCGCTTGTAGGGTATCGAGACCTCCACCAGTCAGTAATGCTGCGGCTATAATGCCCGATAGGGAGGCCCATAAAACACGCTGTATGGCTGGCGTGCGGCGCTGACCACCCGAGGTGATGCTGTCTACCACCAAGGCACCGGAGTCGGCAGAGGTGATAATGAAACTACAGATAAGAAGCATACCCAAGATCTTGAAGATGATAGCGAAAGGGAATTTTTCGAAGAATACAAACAATGCGGTGGAGATATTCTCCTTGACGGCATCCACCAAGGCGTAATCGCCTCCGATCAATCCTTGCATGGTCGTACCTCCAAAAGCGGAAAACCACAGAAAAGTAACTAAAGCCGGTAGCAACAGTACACCTAGGACAAATTGCTTGATGGTACGCCCACGGGATACACGTGCGATAAAGGTACCTACAAAGGGAGACCAAGACGCCCACCAGCCCCAGTACATGAGGGTTACATTATTGTGCCAGTTGTTTTCTCCATAGTTGCCGGACCAGGTGGCCATGTCTACAAAGTTGCTGAGGTAGCTGCCGATATTCTGTATGTATCCCTTCAATATAAATGAGGTGGGGCCGAGGAATAAAACGAGAAGGAAGAGCACTACGGCGATACCGATATTGAGTTCGCTAAGAAATTTGACACCTTTATTGACCCCCGATACGACCGATATGGTCGCAATACCGGTGATGGCGAGGATAATACCATATTGGAACAATAGCGAGGTAGGGATACCAAATACATGGCTCATGCCGGCATTGATCTGTCCCACACCAAAGCCAAGAGTCGTGGCTAGGCCGAATAGGGTGGCTACGACGGCTACAACATCAATGGCATCGCCTATCCAGCTGTAGATCCTATCGCCAAGGATAGGGTAGAATGCCGAACGTATGGTTAGGGGCATCTTTCGATTGTACGTAAAATAAGCAAGTGCCAGACCGATTACCGAGTAGATGGCCCAGCCGTGTATACCGTGATGCAGAAAGGAGAAGTTAATAGCCTCTTGCGCAATCAGTGAGGGGTCTGCATCCGCAGCGAGACGGGGAGGGTCGACAAAGTCCCGAACGGGATCGGCGATACTGAATAGCACAAGCCCATTGCCTATCCCCGCACTGAATAGCATGGCAAACCAGGCTATGCCTTTAAACTCGGGCTTGGCTTCGGGACCGCCGATACGTACCTCACCGTATTTGCTAAAGGCCAGGTACAGACAGAATAGAATAAAGGAATTGACCGATAGGGTGTATATCCAACCTCCTTTGTCAGATACAAAATCCTGCATGCGGGCAAAGGCGATCTCGGATTCTTTGTGGAATAGAAGTGCGAGTGTTACGCTGACAACAATAATGATCAGCGTGGGAATGAAGACCGGTTTGTGGACAACAAATCTTGATGTTTTTTGGGGTGTTGAAGATGTTTTTTTTGCAGACATAGATTTTATTTTATTAAACTCTCGGCATAGAAAACACGAGTACCGTAGGTAGATCGGGCTAAAAAAAATATATTCCCATATGCAAGCATACAGAAAAACACTTTTGTAAAGCAGTGATGAAACTCGGTTTAAAAAGAATGTCTAGATCAATGTGATACTAAACATAATAAGAGCATGCCAAAAGGCATTTTGTTATAGTTCGTCAGCAAATATAGGATTTTAAGGGCTGATTGTCAATTCGCAATAGGGGATTATTTATTTAGATGCATGGAAGGTTGAACTTTTACCCTCTGTTCCTGTTCATTTCTTAAAATGACTCTTAAAATCGATTTGATATGGCACATTTAGAAGTAAAAAGAAAAAATAGGACGGGCTGGTTGCTATGGTTGTTACTGGCGGTAGTTGTCCTGATTGTAATGATGATGTGGATACGCGGACGTGATAAACATACTGTTGGGGGCGCGGCCGCTGTGGACAGTACGGCCGACCTGCTTTCTGACCAGACAGAAGCTATTGCTATCACGGAGCCCGATTGGAATACTGTTGATTTCAATGCTCCGGCAGCTACTGATTCTGAGATTACGGATCCGGATATATCGATACGGCAGGGGACGGACTATACTATTTATACCTTGGGAGAGAACATTCTGTTCCCAAAAGACCAAAAAAATGTACAGTCGGCTTCGGAAGAGAAACTAAGATCGATTGCTACGGTGCTGAAAAAGCGATTTGATGGCGCTTATATAGGTGTATATGGTAGTGCCGATTCGACCGGTAGTCGCGATCATAATAAAACACTGGCGGCCGATCGCGCCAATGAAGTTAAAAACTGGTTGGTAGACCATGGTGGGATAGATTACAGGAAGATTTCTGTTCATTCTATCGGTGAGCGGCAGCCTATCGCCAGCAATGAGACAGTCGAAGGGAGAGCACAGAATCGTAATGTACAGATTGTGGTATTTGAGGATGCAACGCGCTAAACAGGGAATAATTAAAGTATAAGACTATGGAACAGCAAGAGATAAGAAACAACCGACTTGTCGAGTTGACAGGAAGTGACTACGAGATTGTAGATGGGGAGCCCGATATCAGGGGCTGGGAGGTAAAGGATCCACAGGGAAAAAAAATAGGCGATGTAGATGAAGTGCTATTTGACGAAGTGTCACAACGTGTCCGTTATATCGTGATAGAGGTGGACTATGACAACTATTCGGCTGGGCTGCAGAAACAAATCCTGATACCTATTGGTATAGCGGAGTTTAGCAAAGAACGGAGTGATGGTATAGACAGAGAGCCGTCGGCATTGGTGGACGATTCGGTTCACCCGGAAAATATTCCACTGCATGATGGAAGCAAGGTGGTGTACGCGTCAGATGGTCAGGAGGATGTGGTAATAGTGCCTATTACGCTGCAGCAGGTGATGCAGCTTCCATCTTACGATAGGGATTTTGTAAGCCCAAGTGATGAGATGGCTATACGCAAGGTATTGGAAAGTACGGCTGCACAGAATGTTGTTATTGCAACTGGGGATTATGATCCCGAAGTATTCTATGATCATCCACATTTTAATGGACAAAGGCTATCAAATATAGGGCGTATCAGCCCACGATAGTATTAGTTTGTTAGCATGTCTATCCCACTGCGCTGAGCCCTCGGTAGTAGTGGGATTGCTGTTTAAAAACGCGATATTATCGTGTTTTTTTGATGTATTTATACGCTTTTTAATGTTAGGGAAATATGATTTTAAACCTACCCACTGTTTTCTATTCTAAAAAAAAGTCGAATCACCCTGCTTTTTAAGATGAATCTTTTATATCGGGTTGAGATCTTTTTAATGCTGAATCCGAATGAAGATGGAAAAGAAAATACTTATCTGTGATACAAACCGAGACCTGGTCCATGTACTGAAAGCAATATTGTCGGAACTCACTCCTGCAAATATTCTACACGAGACCTCTACCAAAGATGTTTATGAACGGCTACTTTCGGACAGACCGGATATATTGATAGCCGATTTAGGAATGCCGAATGTAAAGGCCGATAAACTGCTGTACGATATACGTCATGCCGAAGGAGGCGAAAATATGTACATCATTTCGCTATCGGGCAGTGCGCAAGGGATGCAGATGTCCTTGGCCGCCGGGGCAGATGTGTCTTTGGCAAAGCCATTGGATCTAAATGAACTACTCACGGAGGTGAACCTGGCGCTAGGATAATTCACTGCGCTGGGGTTTAGATTATAATTTTGCTCATCAATACAATGCCGTAAGGGAGCAATTGGAGCTATTCCGAAATGCTGTTGTCTTTCCATTCTTTAAACTTGTTGTATGTTTCCTGCTGCAGGTTGGACTGTCGTTCTATAATAGTGACAAGGTCTAGCGGTGCACCTGTCGAGTCCTCTAGAGCGTGGCTGTAAACTTCGCTGAATTCCTGCTCTCCCTGGTCACAGCTGTCGAAGATAGATGCCAGGGTATGCGACGAAAGTGTCGATTTCAAGGTCATCCAGGCTCGAAATAGCTTCCCGCTGTCGCGGGTGTTTTCAGTCGGTTCACCTCCGCTTTGTACGACCAATGGTGCCAGTTCATTTTTAAAGGCCAGCGATTGTTCCCGCAATTCCTCAAAGAATTGACGTATTCCAAAAGCTTCTTTATTGGGTAGAAGGGCTGTTTCATACCCCTCGATTCGGTCATTATTGATTTCGATCAACCTATTAATCAGTTCTGTCTTGTCGTAAGATGTGTTTTCCATGTTGATATTTTATAAATGAACAGTTTTAAGCGAGAATCGTTGTCATAGCATACTTGCATAATCCTATAGGACGTAGATGTGAACAGTTTTAAATAGTTATGAACCAAGCAGTGACTGCTCTGTTAGATAGAAAGAAATAAGGTTTTATGGATAAAAAATGAAGAAAGTAAAAAATGAGGATTGGCATATCGGTTGTTCGGGATTCTATTATAAGGACTGGAAAGGGAGGTTTTATCCCGATAATTTACCACAACGGGACTGGCTGGATTATTATTGCAGGCATTTTGAAACGCTGGAATCAAATGTGACCTTTTACCGCTTTCCACAGCTCACTTTTTTACAGAGCTGGTATAAGCGGACGCCAGAGGAATTTCGCTTTGCGATTAAAGCCCCCCGATTGATTACGCACTACAAGAAATTTTTAGATACCAACAGCCTGTTAGAGGATTTTTATAACACAGTGCAGCGTGGCTTGGCTGAAAAGTTAAAGTGTGTGCTGTTCCAACTTCCCCCAAGTATCCCATATAATGAAGAGGTGCTACAACGGATTATAGACGCTTTGGATAGCAATTATCCAAATGTATTGGAATTCAGACACGCCAGTTGGTGGAGAGAGGAGGTATACGAAATGCTGGGAAAACACAACATTACTTTCTGCGGGATGAGTCATCCGGATCTTCCTGCCGAGGTTATTGTCAATACACCTATGGTGTATTACCAAATGCACGGTAGTACGAAGTTATATGGATCGAGCTATACCGGTGAAGAGCTACAGGCTTTGGTCAAAGCTATTGAAGTATATCCAAAGGTAGAGGATGTCTACATCTATTTTAATAATGACATGCATGGACATGCGATAGAAAATGCAAATCGGCTGAAAGAAATGCTTTTTTTAATAAAATGATAATAAAATAAAAAAGATATGAACGTTTATGGTTTAGGGCTGTTCTATTTCCAAGAGTAGTCAATATATCGGCTATTCTTCTAGAACTTACTAATGCGCAATGTTAGCAAAGTTTAAAACAGTATTAATGATTGGTGGTGTTTCTTATAGGGACACCACTTTTTTGTACGGAAGAAAACGTTATGATTGAAATGGACGATATTATAGGCGCTGATTCTCAGGGAGCTTTTCTGCTAGAGATCGCCATACGGACGGTGATCATGTTTGTGCTGATACTCACCATCCTGCGGCTATCGGGGAGAAGGGGCGTACGCCAGCTGACAGTCTTTGAGGTGGCCATTATCATCAGCCTAGGCTCGGCAGCGGGCGACCCCATGTTTCAGAAAGATCTACCGATTGTGTATGCCGTGATTGTATTTGCCTGCGTGATGCTGGTGTATAAAACCATTACCTGGCTGGCATCGCGCTCTGAAAAACTGACTCATGTACTGGAAGGAAAGGTATTATCTGTTGTCAAGGACGGTACATTCGATCTGCAGCATGAAGATGACAACAACTTTTCTAAAATGGAGTTTTTTGCAGAGCTGCGCAACCTCAATGTGGAGCATCTCGGGCAGGTACGCGATGCGGTACTGGAAGTGGACGGGACACTGAGTGTGCTTTTTTACTCCGATGAGGAGGTTAGGTACGGACTGCCTTTGTTTCCGACTTCGTTTAAAAAAGTAAATGTCGGTACCACGGAGGGACCATTTGCCTGTATGTATTGTGGCTATGTGATGCCGCAAATCATCAACGAGTCGAGGGGATGTACACGTTGCCATAAGAACACCTGGGCGAAAGCATTGAACACAAAGCGGTATAGCTAACTATCTTTATTATCCTAATGACAACTAATATTAAGTTTATGAATGAAAGTAACAGTTCTAAGAAAGTAAACGATCACCTGGCCAATGAACGGACATTCTTGTCCTGGATACGAACCAGTTTGGGCATTATGGGATTTGGCTTTGTAGTGGTCAAATTTTCACTGTTCATGCGA
>JBEBQJ010000046.1:0-27859 GCA_040395455.1 Sphingobacterium yanglingense
CTGCCTCGATAGCGTTGAAATATACCTTCACCAACTCCTTGTTGGTTCCAAAGTTAGTACCATTCAATACGACAGTACTTTCTTTTTCTCCCGATACAGGCAGAAAATCTCCCAAGACAGGTTGTAAGACATTTTGGTGTTGCGCAATTTCTATAATCTGGTCCAATTCAGGATGTTCGTCCGTCACGATTTTGATGTACCCTACACGGTCTCCGGGAGCAATCGGCGAAGCAATAAAGGTATATAGCTTACTTCCAATATATGGCGTATTGTCCCCTGCATCCATTATCCAATTTGGCAATTCAATCTTAAAATCCAAGTTACTGGTTATATGCAGGGTAAAATCCAACTCTCCGTCGATGATCTCTATTCCTTCCGACTCTGCAACCGCTAGAGCAGGCTCACTGCTCCATTGCACGATAGGGATCGTAATATCTTGGACACCGACACCATATACCGTAATCTTGGCAGTACGTTGCTCAAATCCTTCATTGGGATATACATCCAATCGCAGGGAGTAACCGTCATTTTCTACAATAGAGGCCTTACACCAGTCGGCATCTGTCGATACTTTGATTACCTCCAAGTTACTATTGATTGGGATGGTTCGGTTTGATGCAGTGTGAACAAAAGGCTGTTCCATGGTTGTCACATCTGCAGGCTTAATTTCCAAAAAAGAAGCTTCTACACTTTCTTTCTTACAACCAAGCAACATGATACCGGCGATAAATATACCGCACAGTGTTTTATAGATTAACTTCATGTCCATTTAGGTCTTAATGTTATTTCAACTTTTTATTTTTTAAAACTAGATCACAAACAACAGGCAGATGGTCCGATGGATATCTGTTTTTACCATAGGTATCATCTATGACCGAATAGGATTGCACCTTTACAAAGTCATTGACCAGTATATAATCTATACGTCCACCAGGTGTTCCTTCAAATACACCTCCTGGAAAACCAGTTCCTTCGGGTCCTGACCTCGGAGTTTCTGTGTTATGGTAACTATCTTTAAGCAGTGTTAAGATATCCTTGATCTGCGTTGTATTCGGCCTAGAATTAAGATCTCCGGTGCTAATAATCGGAAGCTGCTCATCGGTTGTGATTTCCTTTATTTTATCGACCATTAGCTGGCCTGAGTTAAGTTTGGCAGTTCGGTGTTTCCAATAAAAATGAGAGGTAAAGAAATAGAATTGCTGCCCTGTTGTCTTATGTTTTATTTTAGCCCAAGAGCATATTCTAGTGTCTGTTGCGTCCCAACCTATACTCAGGGTGTCGGGTGTTTCGCTATACCAAAACACCCCTTGGTCTACGATATCAAATTTGTCTTTTTTATAAACAATCGATGCTGTATGGGCATTAGCGTTCTTGCCGGCATAGGGGTAGCCGATATAGCCATACCCGGGCAACAATGCCATCAACTCGTCCATTTGTTTAAAACTCCCTTCCTGTGTCCCTATAATATCGAAATCATGTCGGAGCATCAAGTCAGCCAAAGGCACCTTGCGTATCTCCCAGGCATTCCCTGTCTCCACATCTGCCGCTGCAGCTACACGAATGTTATAGCTTGACACCTTAATGGGAGTCCCTTCCCCTGTTTTAATTACAGATGGCGTGGGTATCCTAGGCTCATGGCATCGTGCCTGACCAACAAACCATACATTCACCAATAATACAATACAAAAAACAGATGTTTTGATTTTCATGTGTCAATTCGTGTTTCTATGAGATTTACTATTTCTTAATAAATAGATCGCTTACCACCGGCAAATGATCTGACGGATACTTTCCATTGCCGTAACTATCTGTCAACACAGCGTACGTTAGGGCTCTGATCTTATTATTGACCAATACATAATCGATACGACTGCCCGGAATCCCTTCAAACACCCCTCCTGCAAAGGCGGTCCCTTCAGGTCCAGAGCGAGGAGTCTCGGTCAGGTCGTAGGTGTCGCCCAGCAACGTAAATATATCCAACATCTGAGGTGTAGAAGGCTGAGAGTTTAAATCCCCAACGCTGATTACAGGCAAATCATTTTTGACAATTTCCCGGATTTTCTGAACCATCACAGCTCCAGAATTGCGCTTTGCGCTTTGGTATTGGTAGTAAAAATGCGACGTAAAGAAATAAAACTCCTGACCAGAGGTCTTATGTTTCATTTTGGCCCACGTACAGATTCTCGTATCTGTAGCATCCCAACCTATACTTTCGATATCAGGTGTTTCACTATACCAAAACACCCCCTGATCTAATATATCAAAGACTGATTTTTTGTAAATAATTGAAGCAGTATGATTTTTAGAATTGGCACCTGCATAAGGGTAGCCAACATAAGCATATTCGGGCATGAGGCTCATCAGATCTCCCATCTGGCTAAAGTTGCCTTCCTGCGTACCCACGATATCCATCCCATGGTTTTTGATGAGATTTGCCAACGGGGTTTTACGTATATTCCAACCATTTCCAGATGTCTCATCTGCCGCTGCCGCGTAGCGGATATTATAGCTGGCCACCTTCATCTGAATACCTTCATCTTCTATATCAGGTATGTTCGATTGCTTTTTCTGACGGATAATGACTTCAGAAACCGGACCATTGGCTACGCTAATTAGCAAAGCTGCCGTGCGCTCTTTGACAGAAGTATTTTCTTCTACATGGACAATCAGGTTGTTCTCAGGTTGGCCTTCCTTGTACTCGATAGTACACCAAGCTTTGGAAGTCGTAAATTTAATTGCTTTAGAAGCAGTCACTGTAATAGATTCGGACGCCCCTTCAGCCTCAACAATCAGCTCCTGCTTGGATACCGATAATGTCCCCTTTTCTCCAAAGCCATCGCCCGTATTTGACTTTGAGCAACCTAGAAAGCCTATTAGTATGAGCAATAAAAATAACTGAATATTTGTTTTCATTTTCGTCCTTATTTGTTTTTAACCTCCATCCGTAACTCTTCTTTCATCGTATGCGTGGTACCAGCCAATACATATTCATAATGGATCAGAAATACATTGTATACCCTCCCATCGACTTCCTCTTTGCGGAATACATTAGGAAATTCAGGATCGGTATTGATCTGACGCACTGTTATGTTGCTATAGGGGTGAATCCGGACCCGATTATTAGAAGTCACCTCCAACACTACCGCCCCCCTATTAATCAAGGATAAATCAGCTTGAAATGGTTCCGTACCTGCCATCATTCGCACTTTGTTCCATGCTAGGGGTTGAAGTTTTTTGTTGCCTGCTGTTACTACTCCATCATACACACCGTTCATCCTATATTGGGTTTCCCGAGCTTGCGAGGCATATTCATTTTCCAGTAATACCCGATATAAGATGTTACGCTTCTTCTCGTTTACCTCAGAAGTCGAATAATCTTTAACAATCAATGGGATAAAATAAGTGGAATCTGGCGAGAGTCCTTCCGGTTTGACACGTACTGTCATCTTTCCCTGCCGCTGCCCTGCAGGAATTCTAATCTGATAATCATCGATTTCATAATGACTTGCAGGCAATCGTTTGGCATACCGGTCTTCATCAGCATCATAGATAGACCGGTTGTATATATCAAAATGGGTCCTGCTCTCCATTAATGTAATAGCTATATCTTGATCTATAGTACCTGTCCCTCCCGTAACTGCAGCTATATAGCCAATGGATTCTCCACCATTCAACTGAAAGGTTTCTTCAAAAATATTGTACTCGCCATCACTCACTAAGGCGAAGGTCTTTTTATAGAGTTCTTCTTCAAAAATCGCGTTATCATTGCATGATTGCTGCAATAGGGAGCCTAGTAGAAGGATGGTTGTGATATAACGTTTTTTCATGTTTTTAATTTTTTTATCTACGTATTATTACCAACCCGGGTTTTGATCCAATGAAGGAAGACGGTTCAGTTCCGTTCGGGGAATAGGCACAAACATCAATTTTTTGTCCACCAAGCGTCCTCTGATCTGTGATGTACTCGGGATAACACGCTGGTAAAAAGTTCCTTTACCACCGTCCAGATTCATACCCGTAATAGGCTCACGCTCCGAAGCCTCATATATACCCCAGCGGCGCACATCATAATACCTTCTATTTTCCCAAAGGAATTCGACCATACGCTCTCGTTCTATTTCTTTTTGCACAACTTGGCTGTTGCCCGTCTGCGCAGACGATAAGCCTGGCAGTCCAGCACGGTACCTTACTTGATTAAAAGCGCCTTTGATTGCCCCGACATCCCTAGACACGTTGTAAGAAAAACCGTCCAACTCGATGGTATAACTTCCCGTGAGATTATTTAGCGCCTCTGCGTAGGACAGTAGTATTTCGGCATAGCGAATAATTGGATAAGCCTTATTGACGCGACGATTTCCAGACCCCTGAAAGGCATCCATAGGGTGAACAAATTTCTTAATAACGTATCCCGTAACCGGATAGTTCAGTGGGTCGGTTGCTGCCGTACGGCCATCAGTTCCTCCATAATAATAAATTGCCGAGTGGTTGTTATTTTCGGCGCTAGATCCCGCTTGCCATACCGCTTCGCTAAATCCTACAGATGCATAAAAGCGCATTTCGCGATTAGCATACATATTATAGATCCCCGAATTGAGCTGGTATCCCGAAAAAAACCTAGATGTAGTCGTAAAACCACTTTCTGAATAATATCCATCCGCTCTTGCCTCTTCCTTGGTACGTCCATCGTCCATGAGATAAGCGTCTACCACTTTTTGGGTAACACAAAAACGGCTCCATCCTCCCATTGAAACAGGAAAAGCTCCTCTATTTATCGTCTCATTGATATAATCCGTATTACGGGCCCATATAAACTCGGATACAATGGCAGGTACCGCTTCTCCGTTAAACACATCTGCATAAGAACGGTAAGGATCAATTCCTCCTGCCCCTTCTGGGAAAGTATCATAAAACTTAGGATCGGTCGTAACACCGGCTGGCAATGAAGGCGAATCACTGTCTGCCAGTACGGTATGCAGGCTATACAAGGCACCCCTAGGTCCCTGCATATCCATTACCCGCTTGGCTGCCGCCGCCGCAACAGCCCAACGCTTTTCGTCATACGTCTGTGAGACATAGTGTGCATTATCGGTCTTACGTTTCCAATTGCTAAAATAAGAATGGGCTACGGCGCCTCCATTGAAAAGGGGGCTTGCGTGCATCAACCGGATACGCGCAATAAGCGCATATGCAGCACCTTTTGTCGGCCGGCCAAAGTCTAACATAGAAACCTGAGAAGGTAGCAATGCTCCCGCCTTTTCAAATTCTGCACAAATGTATTCTACGGCTTCGTCATAAGTACTCCGAGTTCTATCATAATAGACAAGGTCTTCGTTAGTGTTTACGATTTCGTCCCCAAGTAATATCGGAGGTCCAAAATCCACTAATAAATTATAATATGCATAGGCACGGATGAAACGTGTATAGCCTTCAATATGACTGCGCATAGCCGTAGTCTGATCATGAGGCTTGTCTAGGTTATTAAGGATATTGTTCGTCTTGCGAATGATCTTATAATAATTGCCCCATTGGTTCAGATTGGGAGATGAAACTCCAAAAAAATCCGGGTTGATATAGCCCGCAGAAAAATCTAAACCAAGGTACCAGTTGTTGGCCACCCTAAAGTTATTAAAACCTTCGTCTGTGGCCAGTACACCCGGAGTATGATTGGCCCTCACCGTAGCCGCCTCATCTGGAAAGAGTGTTGCCGCCCCCCACATATAGGACTCCATATACCGTGTAGAACTAAAGACAGAGTCAATATTGAACTCGTCGTCAAAATACCCCTCTACATTGAGGTAGTCCTTACAAGATGTTAGTAAACATAAGGGTATCAACCAGCATATTGCTCGTTTTATACCGTTTGATATTATAGATACTTTCATGTTATGTCGAAAATTAGAGCTCATCGTTATAAGTTAAGATATACTTGAATAGAGTAAGTGGATGGTATAGGATATACGCTACCATTGTACCAGGCCTGTTCTGGATCAAATAGCTTTACCTTATCCCACACGTGCAGGTTGCTACCTACAAACTGTAGATCCATCGATGCAATCCCTATCCGCCGTAAAAAGTCTTTACTCAAATTATAATTCAACGTAATCTCCTGTAGGCGCAAATATTTCGCATTGTCTTTCCAAAAAGTAGATAATTGCGCATTGTTATTATTCATCCCGTATTGTAGCCTTGGGAATCTAGCATTTGGATTTTCAGCTAGTGCAGGATCTATTCCATTTGCCAACGCATAGTCCAACGGAATCCAACGATTGTGCGGATCGGCGACCAGACTTAAGACATTGCCCGATGGTCCGTCGTAAAAAGGGACATACCCCATTCCATTGTCGTAGTTTTCGCCATCTTGTCTTACACGCTGTCCGACATGGAAGAAATCGGTATTGCCCGTCCCTTTGAACAGGACTCCCAATGTAAATCTTTTGTATCTAAATTCACTGCCGAATCCATACATCAGCAAAGGATACGAACTATAAGACAACGGCACTTTATCTAGCGCATTGATGACTCCATCTCCATTGACGTCTTTGTATTTTATATCACCTGGCATGACATCGCCAAAAGTTTGAGTCGGGCTGTATTTAATATCATTCTGATCTTTAAAAAGACCGATAGCCTGATATCCACGTAACACACCGTATGGGTAGCCGGTATTTTCTAAATAAGGATACTCCAAGTAAGCTTGCTCCCAGTTTTGTATTTTGTTTTTAGAATACGTAAAGTTACCACGTACAGTTACTCCAAAGTCTTGCGTTATCTCCTGTTTGTAGCTGATATTACCATCGGCCCCGTAGCTTTTCATACGCCCTACGTTTCCAAAAGGCATACTTACAACCCCTACATAATTAGGCACCTGTACACGTTGTTGGAAAATCCCGTTACGTTGGTCATTGAACACATCTACAACAAAGTCCACTTTGTTATTAAACATTTTCCCTTCTATCCCCACGTTGGTCTTAATAGCTCTTTCCCATGCCAAGTTGTCTGCACCTATACGGGATTCGCTGATCGTTTCGACAGCTGAAGTCCCCCAGGGAGAGCCTTTCCCAACGTTGACACGTGTAAGGTAAGGGAATCGCTGATCCGTAATCCGATCATTACCCACCGTCCCATAAGACGACCTTATTTTCAAAAAGTTAAGCCACGGAAGATTATCCTGTATCAGCTTATAATTGGACGGCACCCAACCAAACGCAACCGATGGGAAGAAACCATATTGCTTGCCCGGCTGGAAGTTTTCCGACCCTGTATAGCCAAAGTTGACATCCAGTAGATAAGTGTCCTGAAATCCATAGGTCAAACGACTTGACACGCCCTGATAACGTAAAGGGATCGCTGCCATATTACTCGTTGCATCTTTGGTATGCTTGGCATCACTGATGTAATAGTACACCAAACCCGAAACCCGGTGATCTGCACCGATTAGTTTATCGTAGTTGGTTACCATTTCCAAGTGATATTTACGGAACTGCTGCGTCGCTCTAGAATAAGAAGCTTTTTGTTCCTGCACCATCTCTTGCATGATCAACTCTCCGTTGGCATTTCTCCCGAGCGATTGATACAGAGCAGGCTGAATACGGCGTCTCTCTTCAAAAAAACTATGAATATCATAAGCCCCCTGTATTCTAAACTTCAACCCTTCCAACACTTGGGATAAATCTTGATTGACCGCTAAGGTTGTTTTCCCTTTAAAGATCTGGTCCGACGCTGTTCCTGTTCTATTGATCAGTACATAGGGCGACGACCCCGACCCTGCGCCTATAGCTGGCAACATACCATTGGAGTACTGTGTCGGTAATGCCAATGGATTTATTTGTGATTGGGCCTCCCAGATATATTTTGTATTAGCCATTCCCGGCTGATTCAAAACAGACAAATAACCGTCGGTACCCAAAAACACACTTGTTGTTTTAGTAAGGTTGATATCAAGATTCATCCGATAGTTGTAGGTATTATAGCCTACGTTGGAGCTATAAACACTGTTTTTATCGACTTTGTAGGCCGCCGACTCCCCTGTCCCACCTAGACTAAGAAAGTATCGCGCCATTTCACTTCCGCCACGGCCGCTTGCATAATACGACTGGCGCCACGAGTTACGATTCAATATCTCATTCTGCCAATTGACATCCGGATACATATCAGGATCCAGTCCGTCTTTGATGATCTGCATTTCAATATCCGTATATAGAGCCGCATCGCCACGGATTAGACGAGCCTCATTTGCCAAAGAGGCATAATCATAAGCACTCAAAAAATTAGGTACCCTGCTGAGATGGGATAAGGTAGAGTTGACACGGCCTGTAATTTGCAGTCGTCCAGCCAACCCCTTCTT
This sequence comes from Sphingobacterium yanglingense, assembly GCA_040395455.1. Lineage (GTDB taxonomy): Bacteria > Bacteroidota > Bacteroidia > Sphingobacteriales > Sphingobacteriaceae > Sphingobacterium > Sphingobacterium yanglingense_A. The sequence goes on from JBEBQJ010000046.1 coordinate 8,345, forward strand.
TGTCGTCACCAATACGACTCCATTTGCTCCACGAACACCATATTTTAAGATAGAGAAGCTTTCCACATCGGCGGGGTCTACAGAGTTCAGGTCTCCTTCCAGTCCGTCTATGAGCACCAGTGCACTTGCACCTGCTCCGAATGTACCTATCCCCCGTACCCAGAACTCGGCAATGCTCTTGCCCGGTTCGCCACTAGATTGCATAGAGATTACACCAGCAGCTCGTCCGCCTAAGAGGTTACTGATAGATGGTGCGGGACTTTGAAGGTCTTTAACATCAACTGTCGTAATCGCAGCGACAGAGCTGATCTTACGCTGTTGCCCCATGATCCCCACCACCATGACTTCTTCCACCTCCTGCGCCTTTTGCTCGAAGGTTATTTTTAACGCTTTATTCTCTTCCGTCACTAGGTACTCTACCGATTCGTAACCAACATAACTGAAAACCAACATGTCTCCATAAGTGGCTTTGATACTGAACTTCCCTTTCGAGTCGGTCGAAGTCCCTGTAGTGACCCGTCCTTTGACGAATACAGAAACTTCAGAGATTGGCTTCTGCTCTTGGTCATAAGTAATCCCTTCTATTATAAAGTCTTTACTTTCCTGTGCTAATAGTGAAAAATGCGAAAGGGCAGTCAATAGCACCAGGATGTGAATTATTCTTTTCATTCAGGTTGTTTTTAGCTCCTATTTATTCAATTGTCAACTTACGTATACGGGCATTTCCATAATCCGATATATACACCGTACCATCTTGTCCCACTGCCAAACCCCAAGGGTTTTTAAATTGGGCTTCCAGACGGCCTCCATCTTGCATTCCAGCTACACCAGGCTGACCGACTACCGTTTGTACAATACCATCGGCAGACATCATCCGAATACAGTGGTTACCATAATCGGCTATAAAGAGGTTTCCATCTTGATCGAATGCCAATTGTCGTGGCTGGTTAAACTGAGCTGTTTCTATCGGGCCATCACGGTGTCCTGCACCAGTCAATGGCGTACTTATCTTTTTGAAGGCATCGGGTGCAGATGGATCGCGGACGTCCAAGGTACAGACACTATTCTGATAACCAGTCACATTAGTATGAAAGGTCATGTACATGATATAGGGACGCCGCGGATCAAATATCAATCCATACCCCGCCCCCTCGTTCGTTTTGTATACCACTTCGGATTCATAAGTCGTCGCATTCATTTTGACAATAGATCCATCACCATATCGTGCATAAAAACAACCATCATAAGCGCTGTAGGCCATCGTATACTTATAGTTGACCGTTATTTTTGATAAGTCTTGAGGGCTAAATTTCATACTTCTCTGCTTGGGTGCCCAACCTTCTTTAGGATCAAAATTGAAGAATCCATCTTTCGCTCCATCATGCGGTACGGTCAGTATACCTGTAGTCAGGTCTACTGCGGGCGCATTAGGGTTGAGGGTAGTATTACTGCTATTCATAATCAACGGCGAAACGATATTTTCCCGTTCATTGATCCGAACGACACCATAGCTTCCACCGTCCCTTACCGAAGCAAAAAGATTCTGTTCATTATCTACACACAAGTACCTGGCGTAAACCTGTGCTTGCGCCAGAGTACCTTCCTTAAAAACCTGAGAGCCATTCCCTGTTATAGTGCTCACATTGGAGGTCGAATGGTAGGCAAAGGTCTCATCATAGCTAACAGAGTCTTGCCCAACTACTACCGATACCTTGCATATTTCACCAGGTAGTCTAGGGACCAGTGCATACAGACGATGACCATTGGAGGATATTACCGCAGCACGAACGTGGTTGAAATAAACTCTGATTTTGGAGGGATCGGTGCCAAAATTCTCACCGTCCAGTAAAACTTTCTCACGAACACCTCCCTTCATGGGCATAAAAGAGGATAGCACAACGGGCTTGCTCGGGTCATGATCAATGATGGAAATCTTATCATCATCCCCTTGGCAAGCATGGAGGATGGACGACAATACAACCAGAAGTCCGATCTTAGTAATCGATGACTTTAGATTCAATAGTGTTTTTTTCATATTTAAGATTAATATTCCGAATCGTTGAATGACTTTCACAATAATCAGTCATAAACCTTCACTCAAAGTTCCACAACATTGGTTAAAAAACCACAGGTTTGGTAAATGCCGTAGATCAAATCAAAACCACATCACACACAAAACGCAGAACTTCAGTCTATTACAATTAATATTAATAATAAAATACAAACTTTTATTGGGCTTATAAAAGCCAAAGAAAACTTATAATACACTTCTTAATATACCTTTCCCTAAAATCAGACACTGAAGTAATCAATGCAGTAATAGCATTTACATATACAATGTGTAAGTCAATTTATGTAAAATAAATTACCATGATGAACCACCAAGAACAAACAAAAGTGAAAGAAACCATGTTATATATTCCGATTATTAGCGTTCAGTACTTAAATAAAAATACATCCCATATTAACCCATGAAACTTGAAATCCAGGCCTTAACCTCAATCCGGGGTATCGCCGCTGTCTATGTAATGCTATTCCACTATTTCGAGCACGCAAACACAGCCAACCTAAGCAATATCAATATTGCTGTTTTGGATGTCATCGATAAAGGATATCTATCGGTAGATCTTTTTTTCTTTCTCTCGGCCTTCGTTATGTCTTTGGCGTACTCGACGACCTTCAAAAATGGTATATGTTTTAATGACTACAAGACCTTTTTAATAAAGAGATTTGTTCGTATTTACCCATTATACTTTTTATTCTGCTTTGTATATTTTTTTATAAACAATAAAAGCTTACCTTCTTTGGGATTAAACCTAACCTTGTTCCAAATATTCTTCGATCAGCCTTATTATATGGTTGATGTGTTCTGGTCACTCAGCGCTGAATGGGTACTATATTTCATTTTTCCTTTTCTGTTCTTTGTACAAAACAAGTTCAATTCGAAATGGATTAATGGTTTCCTTATCCTAGCTTCGGCTATAGGTATACATCTTCTAAAGTACATGAACTACCACGTCCTCACCCTCGATGGGATTGAAGACCTAGGCTTTACAACCCTAGGGATGGCAAGGGGACTTGTAGCTGTATACCGATGTATTCTCGGATATGTAATTGGTATATCTTTATTTAAATTTATTGAACAAACAGATGTAGTCACGCTTAGGAAGACCTTAAAACCGTGGTTTGTACTACCTATTTTTATAACCTTGTTCTTTGATAATACACAGACAATAGTATTCATTGGTTTTGTGGCCCTAATAGCAAGCTGTTATGTAAATAACAATCTATATAAATACATCAATAGCGGTATTATTTACCAATTAGGGTTATGGTCATATTCCATATACATAATACATAGAGCAGTCAAATCGTTATCTCAAAATATCATTGGACATCTATCCGACAATCTCTTAGCTACAAACATTATATATATCATCTTAAGTATCGGTTTCAGCTATTTCACATATAAGTATATAGAGAAGTATTTCAATAAAACTTTCATGATTCCTTCGGTTCACCAACAGAGGTGAACCGCCCCCCATTGTAGTGGGCGAACTCTTGACATCCACTAAACCGAACGAAGAGAGCTCATAAAAAACAGGCCTTCTCGTTCAAGCCCTATTTTCCGTTATACTTCTTTATCTCTTTTTTACTCATTTCTTTGGTTACAAGACCCGGGTTGAGCGATGCCGTATATTTCGCGTCTTTGGTCAAGACCACAGCTTCCGTCCCCACATCAAAGAGCGGGGTGATGAAACCATAGAAGCTCGTAGAATTGGTAACATTTTTTCCTTTATTCGCATCCAGGTCTGCCGATTTAAGATACATCAACATAAAACTTACAAAATACCCGTATTTACCCCGTTTTACATTCTTTCCGACTACCTGCCCTGGGAATACAGTCTCGCCCAGTTTCACCTTCATACTACCATGGCTCAATCCATCGTATTTCAACAGCGAACCATCTTTATGTTCTATCATAATACTGTTTGTACTCGAACTGTATTCCTTATCTTCCAGCACTGCATCCTCATGTTCGTCTTTTATTTCTACCACAACTCCTTTACGGGAAGCGACAACCTCCTGCTGATCAGTGGTATGAAAATGATAAACTTTCCAATCATCGGGTGTGGTATTCCCGAAATACATCGCGCTCAAAAAACCAGCTTCACGAGCGTAGACCTCAGTACCCGCATTAAAAGGGAGTGCATAAACAAATGTTTCATCTATTTTGGGCATCAGACGTCCTCTGATATAACGGTAGCTATACGAAAAGTCAATTCCATTATCTTTATTCATCGGCTTTAGGCTCATCAACAGCCCTGAGTAGCCCTCTGCTTTAAAGACTGTTAGCGGAACACTCGAATTATTGAGCGATTTAAATTTGAGATTGACCGTCATAGTCCCTGGGTCTTCCTTCTCAAAATGCAGATCCACAGATTTATCATCGTTACGTGTTGAGGTAATCTTGAATGCGCCTTCCTGAGCTAACGTCCAAGAAGACGTCACAAGACATAGAGAACAGAACAAAATATGCTTGATTTTCATAACTATCGCTTATAAACCGTTAAGATACAGAAAAGCCCCTTATCATTCAAAACATTAAGAACAAAAAACAGTCACCTCTCGTCGAAACGAGAAGGAGATCGGTTAAGGATACCCAGCCGCATTGAGACGCCCCCTCCAAACCTCAGGGGCATAACCATTTATAGTTAATCCATCTTCACAAGTCCATATACTTATAAATTTATTTGTTCCAAAAATCGAATCCTGTAAACATAACTCTACCGAGGTTGTCCCAAGCTCTTTCTTAACGGTATCACCAGGAGTCCATAATTGGGTGAAACTTGCAAACATCCTATCTATCCGTATTAATGTGTCCCTGTTACTTACCAGATCCCTAGCCTTTACATCATAAAAATCCATATTACGAACTGGCTTATCCAACAGAACAATGTTAAATCCAATGCCCTTATAATAATCCATACTATCTTTACACGATTCTTCCTTTAAATAAGTACACCCAATAAAAAGAAAGCATAAAAAAATAAAACTCTTATTTATTATTACCATAATATGAATGGAATTAATATTGAAATAATTAATCGTAAGCTAGACTAAGTCGTTTATTATTACTGACAAATCAAGGATAGCCAGCCGCATTAAGACGGGCTCGCCAATCAGCTTCTGACAAACCATTGGTTAAATACCCTTTATCGCAAGTCCATTCTGTAACAAATACCCGACTATCAAAAACAGAGTCCTGTAAACGCAATTCTACCCTAGTTGTACCTAATTCCTTTACTAATGTGTCCCCAGGAGTGGACAACTGAGGAAATACGGTTAACATCTTGTATATTCGAATGAGCGTGTCACGATTTTTAAGCAAGTCTTTAGCCTTTAAGTCGTAATAATCCATATTGCGAACTGGCTTTTCTAATAGCACAATATTAAAGGCTATACCCTTGTATAACTCTGTAGTATTTTTGCAAGCTTCTTCCTTTAAATAACTGCACCCAACAAAGAGAAAACACAAAAAAAAATGAAAATTAGAACCTTTAATACACGTCAATAAGTTTTCGTACTTATATTCATAATCAGTCTTTCCTTCCATCCCTCTAAAGTACAAATAAAAAGACATAAGCTCGACTCAAAGAGCGACGCTAGCAACACACCTTAATAGGACACCGCAAGCAGGTATCACATCTTACCCCTATATCTATTCAGAAGCAAGAGACCAAACAGTAGCAGCCCCATAACTAGCACAACAGTCCACTTACTATCCTTTATCCTACGATAATATGTCTGCCATAGGCTGAGTTTTTCCTCTATAGTAGCTTCTGTATGGACACCATCAACAACTGTATTCTGTGTCTGCAAGGTTATCTTATTTTCGCTAACAGATAGTGTTCCACTGCCAGCATACAACCCACTATCAGGATGATAATAGAAAGCACTGTCCGAGTTAAAAGACCAATACCGACCTGTACTATCCCACCATTGCGACACCGCAGCCTGTCGGCTCTGCGTCTCCGTATATTGTTTTTGTATCATTGACTCTTGTGTAGATGTCTTTTGCTTTACAGTACGACAAGAAGAAAAAGTGAAGAAGGATATGAGGGTTATGAGGATTATGATTTTGCTATTTTTCATGGTTGATAAGGGTTACAGGGTTACGAATTGACAGAGTTACAAGGCTAGTGAAATGAAGTTCCGCGTATCCCTATTAAAGAAAAGTTGCTTCGGGATGATAGAGTCTCATATCTAAATACTAATATCTAAATACTTAATACTACTTAACCCACTCCGCCACAGCATACACCGTCCGTAGATGTCTTCGTCGGGATTCGACACGATTGTTGCTATTGCCTTCAATGGTAATCAGATAATCATTAGCGACTTCTTTGACCAAGCCCACATGATTAATGCGTTTGGCTTTAGCTCCATATATCCCGAATACATCCGCAGGCCTGGCTTTACCTTTAGCAATCTGCCTAGCTTTGGGAAACAATGCCGGAGACCAGGGGTTACGTGGAACCTCAAATCCAGCCTGCCCATAGCACCAGGACACAAAACTGGCGCACCATTCGTATCCCTTACCAAGGTTTGTATAGCGGAGGTACTCTTCAACACGAGGCCCATCGTTGTTGCCTGTAGCTTCGCGAACACCAAGTTCGGCTGAAGCAATGTTAATAAGGAGGTTTCTTTTGTCCTCATTGGCGGACAGCCTAGGCACTTTCCCTTGATAGAAAGTGCCACAAAGATCAAGACTGTTTACCCTATGTTCATCACGGCTTCGTAAAGCTACACAGGCGGTCCCCAAAGTCTCCAGTGCTCGCGCCCCTCCTTTTGACTGGGAATCCTCACCTAATGCAAAATGTACAGAATTGCAATTTGTAGCTTTACGGCCTTTGACTCCATATGCTAAAAGGTCGTTCTTAACGGCAAAGTACTTCACAGGAGATATTAAACTGTCCTCCATGCCGGACGGGCGTGACACTTGGTATCGGCCAAGTGTCCAACCGAACCCTGTGAGCTCATGGATTCCATTTAGAATCAAATTATGGTATCCATAACCCTTGTCGCTCGAACCTTTTGACCGTACTGTAGTGCCTCCTTCTACTATTGTCAAAAGCTTCACAGGCGACATTAAATTAGTTTGTAAGGAAGTACTAGCAAATGCCATACATTCTCCCAATTTATCGCCTACAAAAATTTTGACAATTGTACTGGGATGCACAAACTCTGTGTCAAAAGTTTTCAGCGATGAGTTTTTTGCATACTTTTTTGCGGAAAAAAAGTATGTCCTCGTCATGGAAAATGACAGCTGTGGCCTGAGCGAGAATAAAGAATTACTAAAGTCTGTTTCAATGAAGTCCTTAGATGTCTCCATGACAGTCGACATGACGGGACAACGTGAGCTTAAAACACTATTTCGATAGCTTTTAAAACTGCATACAGCAATAAAAAGAAAACCGAGAAATAAATAATACATTGTTGCCATGATGTCAATTGGTTAAAATGTTGACCAAACCGTTTACGAAAAGATTTAAAGGGGCTCCATAGGAGCTCCTGTAGCCATATACTGATATAGATAGCGAGCCATCCGACCAGTAGGCCAAATACCGCCACCGTCAGGGTACCAAAATCCAGCACACCTATAGCCGGGTCTATCAATTGTAGGATGACCGATATACCTATCCATCCGATAATTAGAAATAGAAAGCCAAAGAACAGCTTTTCTTTTAATGTGAGTTCCTCCCGCCAGCCCTGGGCCAGCCATGAAGGATTATTTGTTAGTGTTGTCATGTTATAAAAGTTAAGAAGTTATTCCCGACTATGTCGGGACTTCGTTGCACTACGCAAGTAATCGAGTTATCATAACTTGTCCGGAATTTCCTCTAGGTTATTGAAGTTAAAAGTTAGAGTTGGTTAGACCGCTTAGCCATCTAACCTTCCCCTAACTCTTCTTACTAATCATTAAAAATCAATCATTGACAATTAACCATTGATGATTTACCTCGCTTTCAATGAGAAGACATCCGACCAATCTCCGATACCTTTTTTATTGCGCGCACGTACACGCAGGTAGTAGGTTCTGTCAGGCACCGTAGGCGCATACATATTGCCTCGACTGCTACCCGTCTGGAAAGTTTCCTTCCATATCGGAGCACCATCATCATCTACACCATCCGCAATCTGGTATTCGTAAATCAGCGCCTCCTTCTGTGGTTTGAATTTGATATCCATCTGATTCTGCTGCTTACCATCGACCAACATTCCACCTGTCACCTTGTTCGGCACCTGCGCCTCCTTTGGATCAGCTTCAAGTTGCAGTCCCGAGCTCAAGAGCTTAGAACGTGAACCACCCGACATCTTATTGACATAAAAAGCGATATCCCTCAAGCTAGCAGCCAATACACCTTTAGCATCATTCTTTTCGGAAATCTCTAACAGACTTCCCCCTCTACTTGCCACCTGCCACTTTTCTCTAAAATCGACCATCTGTGTACTCAGCTCAGTCAGTTCGATCGGCGGATCCGTAAAAACAGCGTGATCTGTAAGGCAGTCCAATACCTTCCCGACCAGGGTATTCAACTCATCATCTTTGAACCCCGAATAATCTAGCAATACTCTTTTTGTACGCATAACTGTAATGTTTTTTTGGGAAATATTCCCTGTGAATAAATTAATGAACACTGGTCGCCGCGGCCGACCTTATGACACAAACATATCTCGGATTATCCCTAAAAAAACAGACTGAGACGAACTGAGAGAATCCCTCTTTCAAACTGATAAAGTATAGGTCATACTGAGAGGAACAAGATCCTGTACTGAGAAAATCTACATTCAGTTGCCTTCAAAAAGGGAATGATTATCGCGGGCAACCATTCCCTTTTTCACAACAAGTGCCCCCTTTTTAAGAAAAAGGAAGCACTTATCTCCAATTTACAGTCCCTATTGAGCAAAAAGGAGCACCTTATTACAAAAACCATTTTCCCTCGTATGATATTACATCCCCTTTTTAATACCAATCGAACAGTTTTACACAAATAGTGGCCACTTCCACAAAAAAACAAGCCACTATTTATCAATCAGATACACCTTCTTCACAAATAGCAGTTCCTATTTCAGAAAAAGGGATTACTCATTCAGAACAAGTAATCCCTTTTTAACAACAAGTGTCCCCTTTTTACAAAATACCATCTCCTTTAGCTCAAAATGAATTTCCTTATTTTCAACAAGGAGGTCCTTCCTTGTTAAAAGGGTTCAATTTTTTAGGAAAAGTGAACCCTTATTCACTAAAAGCAACCAACAGCTATCAAGAACCAATCCCTTCTAGCCATCTTTCAATCTATTTTTGAGCTTCTTAAAGGTCCAGGCCCCTTTTTCATGAGCCGGAATATGTTTCATGACTTCCTCCACATCACTAAATAGGTAGTAAGGCCTATTGCCCACCTTATTGACCGGATGGATCAGCACATTTTTAATATTGCGGTAGAATGTAGCCTGCGACACTTCAAAATAATCTATGACCTCACTGACCGTTAGGTGTCTGGGCAACACATCAGTTTTTTGATCAGGTAGTATACGCTGTGGTTCGGTAGCATTACCTGCGACCGGGTACAAACGCCCCCTTAACATCTCATTCTGTTGGCTCAACAAAGAATTCGTTTGGCTCTGTTGATCAATAATCTGTTGCAACATCTCTTTCATAATAATAAAAATGACATGCACAGTCAAAGTCCGGCCATAGCTACTATGCGGTTATAACAATAACTAGATTTATCAATTATTAATTGGTTGGGATCTCTCCCTATCATCCTATGTTGTATACTACACCACCCCTGCAAAAATCCACCTACAGCTATATAACTCCTTAATTTTAAAATAGTTTTGATAAATTAATATTATAAACATATATCTTAATTTATTAACTTAGTAAAAATATCGGTTGTACCTGTCCAATTATAGCAGCCCCGTTCTATTCGAGCCCATCCGTTTTTACAGGTCCTATTAAATCATTTTTATGGCTACATCCCATCGATACAACTCCATTTGTACTATACCGCAGCAACGGTTTCGGCTGTCGGTATCCTTTGCGATGTGTGGCCCTTTCTATAACCGCCCACTCACCTTCGGTGTCTCTAGGGCATAGCTGTCATTGGTCACCTCTGCCCGTCATTCTTTCCTATCATCTCACCCCTTACAGAATCGAAAGTCCACTGTACGGGGATCTATTGACGTACAACAACACATCATGCAACAGAACCTTAATTATCAATTTCTAAAAGCTATTTTGACAAAGCACAAAACACCCAGCGAGGAGCTACTAACCGCCATTCTAGACCGAAGCCGGGTCAAGAGCTACGAAGCAAAAGAAATACTGCTCCGTGCAGGCGAGATCCATACCAAGATTGTACTCGTGCAAGAAGGCAAAGCCATGGCATTGGAAAAAGTAGACAGAACAAAACACCTGGATTGGATCTGGAATCCGACCGATGTCATCATCCATGCGAGCAGCTCACTAGAGGAGCGGGTCAGCGATGTGGATATTGTATTTCCGATAGCCAGTACCACACTAGAGATCGACCTGATTGACCTATTTCGGATACGGGAGCAATTTACCGAACTCAACTACTATTTCAACCGATTCCTCGCCCAAAAGAACAATAAACTGAGAAAGCATATACGTTGGGTCAAGCGCACCGATGCCAAAGAAAGAATAGCTGAATTTAGACAAAAACACAAGGACATCTATTACATTATCACGGACGAACTAAAAGCCGGCTACCTGAATATGAGTTTACGCTGGTTTCAGAAGAATAAGTAGTTTGTCCAGCATGTCAATTAATATACTATTGTTATTTTGAAACATCAATATATAGCTGAAATTGAAGTTTTAAAACAACAATTTTATTGGTAAGTTTGTAAATATGCAGGACAGAAAGCTTTATATAATTGCAGGTTGTAATGGCGCTGGAAAAACTACAGCTTCATTTACAATTTTACCTGAAATTCTAGATTGTAAAGAGTTTGTAAATGCTGACGAGATTGCAAAAGGTTTATCTCCCTTCCAACCGGAAAAAGTTTCGTTTGAGGCAGGTCGAATCATGTTAAATAGAATTCTGAAAATGAAAATTTCGCCTTCGAAACCACATTATCAACTCGAAGTTACAAACATACAGTGGCCAAGGCTAAAGAAAAGGGCTATCGGGTAACACTACTGTTCTTTTGGCTTCAAAATATTGAATTAGCAAAAGAAAGGGTTAGAACAAGAGTTGCTGAAGGAGGACATAATATTAAACCTGATGAAATAGAAAGAAGATATATCAAAGGAATCAAAAATCTATTTGATATTTATCTTCCGATTGTTGATGGAGCACTAATTTTCGATAATTCTGAGGGACACCACGAACTATTAGCCGAAAAACAAATAGATGACCTGTTGAACATTATCAATGAAGAGAAATTTAATCTTTTAAAAAATTACTATGACAACGATTGAAGTACAGATAGAGGAAAAAATTAAAATTCTAAAAGGACTTGAGAAAGTCTATGAAAAGCTAATAGAGTTTAAAAAAGCTAAAAACAGCGAACTTGTCATAATTCGTGACAAGAAAATCGTAAAAATAAAGCCTTAATCAAAACCTCTCCTCATCCCTATAGCGGGTATAGTTATTAAAATTCTGCTTGGTCCATTTCGTGAGGTGATAGCCCTTGCATACCTTACAGTAGTAGACACGTCTTTGCGCCTGCTTGCCCTGGCGATGCTTGACCCGCCGCCCATCAATCTTATTGCGTACCAAGGCAGACCACTTATGCCTGAGCATCGTCCAGTGTGCCTCCAATTTATTGGGAAACGAAACCTTGCCCGTACCCCTACACTTTTTAAACTTAGGTCTAGCCTTTTCATCCATAATCAAAACATTTTAAAGCGTTTACCATCGAGCCTTAGCGAACCCTTCTTTAGATAATTTCTGTCTGGTCTATATCTTCTAAGATAGCCAGCAGAAGATACTAAAACAACAAAACACCACTCATTTACAATTATTTACGAATTAATTCGTAAGAATTCGGCATAATACACGTACATAACGACTTAATGCATCCACTTTGCGAATTAAAGCAGGTAACAAAGGGAGTCTTCTTATATACCTTAGCCTTATGATACATCAAAATGAAAAAAATGCCTTTGACCTCCGGGAGAAGTTTGCCCTATTTCGGGCAAACCGTAAATAAAGGCAATAATGGAGAATCACTGTCGGCAGATAGTGACTCCGCAGACAGATTGATCCATTAGGGACATCGTCGCCTGAGGGAGACAAACAGTAACATTTACAATATTATAAACTAGAGTTCGCACTCATCTTCAAGTGCATAATTTGCCGTATGCAAATATTAAAAAGAAACTGGCTTAAAGCTATAATGGGATTAACACTTGCACTTAGTGCAGGGTATTTTGGGGTAAATGCTTCGGAAAAGAAAGCCGAACCTGCCGAAAAGAAAACAGAGAAAGTGGTGACAGCACCAGATTATTTGGTAAATAAAGGAGCTTCTTTTAGTCCGAGATCCTCTGTAAATGTTGATGACAATTGTGGAAGCTCGAGCCTCAAACATTGTGTATACATTCCGACAGAGACAGGTATGGACAAAATTCCGTTGCAGGACACCTACACAGAGTCTGAAATAACGTCATACATTTCAGCAGGCTGGTTGACTCCCCACCCTGACTCAGGCTTAGCATTGTATACAAACTAATAAAATTGATAATAAAACGTCTAGGATTCGTAATGCTAGACGTTTTATTTTTTACTCTAACGATAGAATTCAACCATTTTTTTAAAACCATTCCAAGCGACAGGATCTTTTCTAGCGGGACGTAAAGCATTACGAACAGCCAGCTTACCTTCCTTATCAACTATCATCAATTGTGGTACGCCCCGAATACTGTAATGTTCTACTATAGGGTGCTTCATCGCTTTTTCTCCTATCCATAGATCTACTCCCTTCTCAGGAGTATATTCTCCAGATTCTAGACTTTTTTTCCAGACATCAATCTTTTTATCAAAACTCAGTGATAAAAATACTACATCCTGAAGTCCCTGAATCTCATATTGCATAGCTTTGAGTTCTTTCGCTAAGAATTTACAGGGAATGCATCCTGTATACCACATATCGACAATCAAGACCTTTCCTTTATAGTCAGCGAATCGATGTATCTTTCCATCTTTATCCTGCATTTCTACATCAAGTATTTCAGCACCCTCCATGCGGCTGCTTAGAGTTCTAAATGCTTCAGCATAACGGTTGTCTTCCATCATAGGTATCGCAACAGTCCTTAAACCATACATATCCCATTGACGTATGAGAGCAAGATAAAACAGTTTATCCCGAAGGATGCCCGTATGTCTCTCTGCCAAATAGTTAGCAAAACCGTAATCATTGTCCTTAATAATCTCAACTTTATCCGGATGTCGTTCCAGCGCAAATTTTAACCATTCTCTGTACAATAGCATATCCCCCCATTTTATCGACATACTGGCAACATTAGCATCAAAATCTGACGCACCTCCTGTTGCTTTAGAAACTTCGGTCAATGTCGCCCTTTGCAGCTCTAAATCATTGGTGAAAATCTCTACATAAGATTGTATTAGAGACCATTTACTATTATAAACTGCAGCCGTATAATCACACAAAAGTACTTCCTTCAAAGGCTGGGATATATTTCTATCATCCAACCCCGTGGCTATTTTTAAAACCGCGGAGTCAGCCCAATGGTTTAATACCTCAAATGCTTTAGTGAACCTTTTCTCTTTCATAAGCTCTCGGTACCGAACATGTACAGCATTCTTAATGGGTATCTCTCCCGCTATCTCATATTGTGCGGTATATTTAGCTGCAGCATCCCCCTTAAAGATTATAGGATTTATTTCCTTTGGATACAGGTGTACTTCAACTTTATCTCCATCTTCCACCAGAAATAAATTATTTTCCACGTGAAGATTAATCAAACTATAATCCCCTTCCAATTGACCGAATGACACCCCTAACCGCAGATAGCTGGCCCGCTCTGGAATAGAAACAAGTACACGGGTAATGCTATCTGTAATATCCATTTCAATGTAATCCAGGTTCCTGCCAAAACAGGAATTAATCCCCCCTTTTAATACTTCAATCAGAATCTTGCCTCCCTGTAGCTGCTCTGGATTATGAACGTGAAAATCATAAACTGCGGAAAACTTATTTTCCTGTCCTAAACTTATATTACCTCCTAAAAACACAATTAGTGCCACTAGGAGTATATTGAAATACTTCATCATCTATCTTTGATTTTGGGTTAAACCACTAAATGCCACTTCATCATCCGGGATAGGGAGGACGTACCTCGGGTCATTAGCTGGTAGTGTATACTTTTTATCACCTATCTCTCGTCCCAATTCTATTCCTTTTCCATCCCTATTAAGTCTCTTGATATCCGACCAGCGGATAGACCGCCAGACCAGTTCTTTTCTTCGTTCCTCTAAGACTGTTTCCAGTACCGGCCCTCGAGATTGCAACTCTTCCAACATTGGCGCTTTACCCGTTGCATATCTTTTTTGCAACAGGTCATGGATCCATTCCAAAGCGTCCTCATCTTTGTCCTTTCTTGCCAAACACTCCGCCTTGATTAAATACAGCTCATCTGTCGTCAACCCCGTAAATCCATATAACCCTAGGCCAATGTATGATTTCTTCATCACCACCTTACCGAGTCCGTCCGTTAGGAAAAAGACTTTAAGCCTTAAATCATCACTATCATATAAATTGAACAGCTCCGGATTAACAGTATACAATGCGGACATACTCCCAACAGACGACAAAACATACCTACCGACCGTCGTCACCCCGAAAATAATCTCCATATTATTTGATGAGAATGGAGCGCTTGTTGCAAAATCCAACGTATTATAATCCAACAATATATTATAGAGATCCAAGGCACTATCCGCACAACTTTCTGCCTCGACATATTTTCCCATATCCAAATAGATTCTTGCCAAGAGGCTGTACGAGGTGATTTTATTGGGTTTCATCAAATTTGCGCTACGCTCTGTGCCCAATAATGGAATAGCCTGCTTAATATCATTTAATATATGGGTATAGGTATCCCGTAGGGTAGATCGCTGCACTATGACATCTATCCCCGGTGTAATACGGATCGGAATCCCTAGATCCGTATCTGCAGTATTTTCATCATAGCTTTTGCAAAATAACCGAGCGAGTTCGTAATTGGCATATGCTCTTTGAAACAGCGCCCAACCATACAGTTCCTTAAACCAATCCGTAGATTGCATTTTGGAATCCATACCAGACAATACTGCTAGCGCATTGTTAACGTAAAAAACAACGGTATAAGGTCTCTTCCAATCTAACACTTCTTCTCCTTCATAGACATCTCTATTCCAAACCGATGCGTTCCTTTCAATAGCCGGTACAGTATTCCAGTTCGCTTCACTGACTATATATTCATCAGCCGATACCGTAGCCAGACCACTGGAAAAAGTACGCAACAAGTTATTATTAAGCAGTTTCTCCACATCTTCCAGCGTATTAGGGACCATGATCCCCGAATTGGGCTTGACATTTAGAAAATCGGACTTGGTACAGTTCATCAGACCAAATAGACTGAGTAGAACCAATACATTTATATATGTTTTCATCTTTATAAATATTTATAGTGAAACCTTCATACTTATTGCATAGGTACGCATGGCGGGAAATGAACTTGGATAATCAGGGTCTATGCCTCTGCTATTCCTGCGCCATAGGATCCCTAGGTTATTGATATAAGCGGACAGCTGTACCCCCGAAAAGGAATAGCCCAGTTTTATATCTTCCAGTCGGATATGTGCACCTGATTCTATAAGCCTTTCAGACTGGGTATATAGCATCGTACGGAACATGTTGGCAGGATAGATCAAGGCCGGAACATCGGTATACAGCTCATCTCCCGCTTGCTGCCATCGCTTGTCATAATCCGTAATCGCAGCAGATACAGCCCCATCACTACCGTACAGCTGGCTATTATCGAGCGACTTTCTCCTGAATACATAACCAAACTTGTAGCTGATATTGAATGATAAGTCGAACGATCCATAACGGAAGGTATTACGGACTGAACCGAATACGGTTGGCACCCTAGAGCCATTATACACCAGATCAGTTCGCTCCTTGCTACCGAACATACCTATATAATCCACACTCTGCTCACCATCTAGGTAACCAATAGGTCCCCCTGTCTCATTAAGCCCCGCATAGGGAAAGCTAAATAGCGCCCAGTAGGGATAACCTACCAGCGGATTGCCAATCGGATTAGAAATAATATCGTAGTTGGTTCCCGTCTCCAGTAGGTAATCGGTAACCTTATCCTTAGCCATATTAAAGAGCACATCGGTATTCCACTTCAGTCCGCTATTGAGGTTGACAGAACGTAACTGTACATCCATACCACGGGAAGCGGTGCTTGCGGTATTCCCCGTAAAGCGGGTTATCCCGGTCTGTGGTGCTATGGCCGCAGGCCCGATTAGATCCATCCCTCTTTTCTGCCAATAGTCGATCGACAAGGACAGCCTATCTGCAAACAGACCTACATCGAGTCCAAAATTCAGGTTGCTCACACGCTCCCACCGGAGCGAAGGGTTGGGCGGATTGACAATATCGGCAAAGAATTGATTATAACTATTGATTAGTCCGGAAGTGCTTTTTGCGGTAAGGTAGGCCGATAGGCTTTTATTGACATTGCCCGTATAGCCGTAGGTAGCACGCAGTCGCAGATCATTGACCTGGGGGATATGCTGCATAAAGGACTCCTTAGAAACCCGCCACAGCACTCCGGCAGACCATAAGGGTACGCCCTTCTGATTGGTCTTTACCCCAAATAGGTTAGACTCATCCCTGCGGGCGCTACCCGATAGCGTATATTTACCGACATAGGTGTAGGACGCATTGGCAAAATAAGAGAAAAACCGATCTACCGCTTCATACTGCGTAGCCCCGTTATCGATACGTGCCGAGCCACTGCCATAGGAATAATTGTAGGTCTTCGTAAAATCTATCGCTGCATTCTGATTGGTCAATGTCACGGAATCATGTCCATAGAAAATAACCGCATTACGGTAGCTCTGCATGTCTTTTATTTCGCTCCCGGCAATGGCATGCAGTTCATGGTCGAGCCACTTGTTGTTGAAATCCAGCTGTACCCGTCCATTCGAGGTTGTGAATCCATCATTGCTATTTCTTAGAATACCACCTTTGGGCAGCACAAAATCAAACAGCTGCGTAGCACTGTTCTTCCGCGCAAACCTGTTGATCATATCCCTAGCATAAAAGGAGTCCTTGCTATAATAGTTGTCATTGACCGTACTGCCACGTTCATAGCCATAGCGGACAGATGCATGCAGATAATCGGCTATCTTATAGCGGAGGGCAGCATTAAGCCGATAGCTGATACGGTCTGTACTATTGGTACTCCCCTGATCGAGCTCATCCATAGGCCTGTACTTCCAGTCCAGCAACTGACCGCTACCAAAGCTATCCGTAAAGTAATGCGAAAGCCCCGAAGCATTGGTCAACGCCATGGCCTGCCCATTATCATCCACAAAACGATCATAGGGATATAGCGTGCTGATCTGCGCACCTGATCCCGTCCTGCCCGATGTAAAGGCCAGATTTGTGGACAGCTCCATTTTCTGATCAAAGAAGGTATAATCGTTATTCACATTGGCACTGTACCGCTTTGTATAGTTATTGACGATATGCGCTTTATTATCATCATACCCTAGCGATACGAAGAACCGGTTATTCGCTCCACCGCCACGGAGGCTTACATTGTACTGCTGATTGACCGTATGCTGATAGTAGTATTTTAACAGCTCATCCCGGGAGTCATACCCCTTTAGCGCATTGATAAGCTGCAATGAATCGCCTGGGCTGATCATCTTCTCTCGCGTACGCCAGAAGATATCCACAGCGGGGCTGAATCCCTGATAACCATTTTTCAGACGTGTATTATACGCCCCTTTATCAAACAAAAACTGCTCGACTTCGATATATTCCGACGACGACAATTGTGGCGTACCTGCCGAGAATAAATTTGGCTTTTGACCCAGTGTTGTATTTGCGACCAGATTGACGTTGGTCCGACTATTGAACTTGCCCTTTTTAGTTGTGATTACGATGACTCCATTACCGGACCTTGCTCCCCAGGCCGAGGCTGCCGCAGCATCCTTGAGCACAGTGATAGACTCAATATCATTGGGGTTGATGCTTGAAATATTACCGTCATACGGAAAATTATCTAGAACAATCAACGCCTGCGCATTCCCTTGAATGGTACTCCTGCCGTGTATCTGTATAAAATCGGGATTATAGGGATCGGCTCCGATAACGGGACTACGAAACTGCAAACCACTAGTCACCCCATCCAATCGATCCAGTATATTGGTACTGATCTTTCTATTCAACAGCGCATTGTCCAGCTGCACAAAGCTCCCCGTTGCCCTTTCTCTCGGTATAGTCTGATAGCCCGTAGATACTACTTCGACTTCTTCAATCTGCTTTTCGCCGGTCTGTAGGGCAATCTTTAATGTAGTAGACGTATTCTCATAGGCAACACTTTGCTCCTTATATCCGATATGTTTTATAGTTAGTACTCCTGTAGGCTTATCTACGCCAATCGTAAACCTCCCCTCCTTGTCCGTGCGTGCGTGTTTCTTATCGACAGTGACCGAAGCCCCCTCGATAGTCTGCCCATCGGCAGCCGAGCGTACCTCACCACGGAGTATACGCTCAGTTTGCCATTGAGTGCCCGCCTCCCAACCGACGGGCATTTGATCCCCGAAGTTAATCCGGGGGACAGCCCGATGCAGAGGCTGCGCAAAAGCGCTAGCCCCTAACAAACCGGACACACTAAACAACACACAGAATATTATTATAACACGCGCCACGTCACTGCGATACCGCCCAAGCGGTAGAAGCAGTCTCTCTCTATTTTGCATTATCGAGCAGACATAGTCCTGCCCAAAGAGCATTCCTCTCCCACCCCTAAAAAAATGTTTCATTTTTCGGTTCTTTGAGTGTGGCCCAATCACCCCACCCCGTCATTTCGACCGAAGTGGAGAAATCTCTACAACCTACACGTACCTAATCCATGATTAGGCCACACGTTTTAATAAAAAATTGATTAAGTGATTATCTTGGATGTGCTTAGAAGGTAATTTAAGTTTATATAATCGGTATATGATACACATCACAAGAATAGAAAAGTCATGCTAGATGACTAAGGTGAACGAAGCTACTCCGGACCTTTGATAATGTTTTTGTGCTGTTGTTTTTTTGTTTTCATTGCTTTTATGTTCTTGTTTCGGGGAGAAATTCAGCAGAACAGAAAAGCAGGCATAAAAAAAGCCACCCTTTTGCTTGCTCTGCCGAGAAGGCGTAGGACAGCCACCGTCTTTCGACGGCCGAACA
>JBEBQJ010000047.1:0-27756 GCA_040395455.1 Sphingobacterium yanglingense
GCACATTATTGTTCACCGCACCAGCTATAGGTGTAGCCGCTGCATCCACACGGATTGTAACTTCTGCAACTGTAGCCTGCTTACCATTATATGTATCTACCCCCGAACCGGTCAATACATTGCCCACATCAGGTGCCCCCGCATGACCATCCACTATATAATTATCATTATTAGCCTGGATACCCGGCGCGGCCAGTACTATTGTCGCCGTCCCTGTAGTACAGTTTGTCGGGTTCAGCAACTCGCATATCTCATAGGTGTAGGTATAGGTTCCGGCAGTTGTCCCTGCTGCTACCGTTATTGTACCATCTGTATTCATCCCGATGCCTGTCACCGTATTACCTCCAGCATCCTTCACACTACCCGGTGTGAGGTTAACCTCTGCAAGCAACGGCGTTTTACCGTTCAACAAGTCATTAGCCAGTACAGAAGTAGTTTTCCCGCCATCTACACCATTTATAGGCCCAAATGAATCATTTACAGCTTGTATTTTAGCAGGTTCAACTACTATCGTCACCTTAGCTGTCGAAGTATTTGTTGGGTTCACCTTATCTATTATCGTATACGTGATCGTATATGTTCCAGCAGGCGTCATCGGTGGTACAGACACATTTCCTGTAGCAGCGCCTAGTAATGGGACATTTCTATTTAGGCCTGGATTAACTGGTAGCGCTTCAGCATCCACCCGCACCCGCACTTCATTCCCTGTAGCAATAGAGCCATTATACCAATCATCCCCTTGTCCACTCAGCACATTACCCAATTCAACTGAACCGGTACGGCCATTTACTACGGTGTAATTATCATCTGTAGCCAAGATAGTAGGAGCAATCACTTCCACAGTCGCCGTTCCAACGGCGGTATTGGATGGATTTAGTAACTCATTTATCGTATAGCTGTACGTATAAATACCAGCAGGGGTACCCGATGCTACCGTGATTGTACCATCAGCATTCATCACGATACCGCTTACCGTATTACCTGCAGCATTATTCACTGTACCAGGGGTCAATCTTATCGCTGTATTCTCAACGATCGCACCGTTCAATAAATCATTGGCCAATACTGACCCGGTAGTAGCTCCGTTCACCCCATTGATTGGCCCATAAGTATCAGCAATTGCCTGAATATGTGGTGTAGGTACCGAAACATAGACATAAGCTGTTGAACTATTACCTGGATTCAAGCGGTCTACAATAGTATACATTATCGTATACTCACCCGCAGGTGTCATAGGTGGTACAGATACATTTCCAGTCGCCACATCCAGCACAGGT
Organism: Sphingobacterium yanglingense; assembly: GCA_040395455.1. Classification (GTDB taxonomy): domain Bacteria; phylum Bacteroidota; class Bacteroidia; order Sphingobacteriales; family Sphingobacteriaceae; genus Sphingobacterium; species Sphingobacterium yanglingense_A. The sequence continues at coordinate 1,278 of JBEBQJ010000047.1, forward strand.
ACATTATTATTCACCGCGCCCGTTACCGGTTGGGCTACCATATCTACCTTCAGCCTTACCTCATTCAGCGTCGCAGGGGCACCATTAAAACTATCCTCTCCCGATCCAGTCAGCACATTTCCCAGGGTGGTATTACCGACATACCCATCTGCTACATAGGCATCATTAGTAGCTTTAATAATAGGCGCAGCAACATTTACAGTTGCTATTCCCGTCGAGCAGTTCGCTGGATTCAATACCTCACATATTGTATAATCATACTTATATATACCAGAAGGCACTGCCGCATCGACCACGATCGTACCATCTAGTTGCATGACAATCCCTGTTACGATTCCTCCATTCTCATATCTTACCGAGCCGATATTCAGTTTTACATCTGCTGGATTTAGATCTACCCCATTCAATTTATCATTTTGCAGCACAGATTCCGTAGATCCACCTGTTACACCATTAATTGGTCCAAAATTATCTGCTTGCGCCAATATCGCTGGATACGGTATACTTACCGTAACCAGGGCAGTCGAAGTATTCGTAGTTGGGTTTAATCTATCCACGATCGTATACCGAATCGTATACGTACCTGCAGGTGTTAGCGAAGGCACCGATACATTACCCGTGACCGCATCCAGTACCGGCACATTATTATTTATCGCGCCCTGCATTGGCTTAGCCACCTCGTCAACTTGTATATACACCTCGGTCAATTTAGCCGCAGTACCATTATACGTATCCATTCCCGTTCCCGACAATATGTTGCCCAACAGTACACTGCCCACACGACCATCTGCTATGTAATTATCATTATTCGCCTTTATCCCTGGTCCCGCTACCACAATAATAGCCTTGGCCGTAGTACTGTTCAAAGGATTACGTCGTTCATTAATACGGTAATCATAACTGTATACACCTGCCGGCACTCCTGCAGACACGGTGATGGTTCCATTCGCATTCATGATCATCCCCGTCACGATATCACCTGCAGCATTTCTTAATTCTCCTGGGGTCAATACGATATCGCTCGGATTCAAGATCACATCGTTCAACTTGTCATTGGTCAACACAGATGCTGTCGTCCCCCCGTTCGCGCCATTAATAGATCCATAGCTATCATCTATAGCCTCTATCGCTAGCCAAGGCAATACCGCAATGGTACAGTCTGGACACAGTGGATCGATAGGATCTTCAGGTTGTACTGGATTTCCAGATTTGGAAGAAGTGCTAACCTCACGATCCTGTGGATCTTTTCCTATAGCATTAGCGATATTAGCCACATAGCCTTTTTGCATATCGGTAGTCGTTACCGTATGTTGCACCAAAAATGTTCTTTCTTCACCGACCGATAAGCTAGGTATGGTTGCCACATTTTTGACATCCGCATTTTCGTCCCTTAACTGTACATCGTGCAAAGTTACATTTCCTACATTTTTGACACGAATACTAAATTCCAACTTATCGCCTACGTAAAGCGCCCCTGGCTTTTTATTATAGGTTTTCACTACCGAAATCATAGGTTTCGAATCCAGCACCGTTACTGTCTCATCATCCTCAACCACGGTAAGCGGATTATCCGAAACCTGGTCAGGTATATTAGTACCATCAGGTTTTTTACCTTTCGCTATAGCTTGATTCAATACTGCTCCTGCATCCAGTTCAGCCTGCGTAAGTATATGATTAGCCACGATCACTTTAGCCTCTCCAGGCAGTAATGTCCCTACAGTACCGTCATTATTAGGGAATGTAGCATTCGCATCCGTTACCACGATGTCTTTCAGCGTAATATTCCCCGCATTAAACACCAATATTTCATACCTTATGAAATCGCCCACAGCAGCCAACCTATTAGTTGATACCACAGCCTTTTGTATAACAAGCGAAGGCGTAGCTGTCATTTCTACTAGGGTAGGATCATTCGGCACAGGCGTATTAGGATCATCCGACGACACGACCGGTAGCGGTTTGTCGTCTGGACCTTTAGCTGTCCCTATTACCTGATTACTCACCCTTCCAGCATCCAGATCTTCTTGGGTCACCACATGTTCTACTAGAGCTGTATACACCGCTCCTGTCGGCAGCGTAGCAATAGTAGCATCATGATTAGGAAATACCCCATTCGCATCTGTCAATACTATATTTTTCAATGTTACATTACCTACATTACGCACAGTGATCTCATACGATATCACATCACCTACAAATTCGTAAGGACCAGTGCTCACCGTCCGCTTCTGCAATGTAAAAGCAGGGTTCATCACACCAGTCACTACAGTCGGATCGTGCAGTTGAGTTGTAATAGAATCATCCGAAGGAATCCGGTTCAGCAGATTACCAGACGGTGTAATTGCCGTACCAAAGACCTGATTGGTTACTTTTCCAGCATCTAAGTCTTCCTGTGTTACCACGTGCTGCACCTTTCTTATCACTGTAGCACCTGGCGACAGCTGCGCTATTGTAGCATCATTATTCGGGAACACACCATTATCATCCGTCAATACGATATCGCTTAGCGTTACATTACCATCATTCATTACCTCTACGTCGTACGTGACCAATTGGCCAACTGTCGTAAATGGAGACGTAGTGGTACTTTTTTTCAAAATGCGCAGCGAAGGCTTATGCAGCAATTCGCTTACCGTTGGGTCATTCGGCACATCCACCGTGTTCGGATTATCCGACGCAATAGGTGGCATAGGCTCATCGTTTGGCAATTTGGCCGTCACAAAAGCCTGGTTAGAAAGCATTCCTGCATCCACATCTGCCTGTGTTATCAGCTGCTCCACGACTACCGCTCGTTTCTCCCCGGGGTCCAGCGTGCCCAGCAAAGCATCATTATTTGGAAATACCGCATTCGGATCCAGCACCGTCACTATTCGCAACGTCACATTGCCCGTATTCTCCACCATGACCGTATATTTCATCTTCTCGCCTACCTGAGTTTTCGCTTCAGTTACTACCTTTTTCACGATCAGTTGCGGGATCTGCGTCAATCCGGTCGACGTAGGGTCATCTTGTTCTTGCGTTGTTGGATCTTCAGACTGGACCGTAATCGGATTTCCATCCGGCTTATTTCCAGAGGCCAGCGCACGGTTATCCACCCTATCATTATTCAAATCAGCCTGAGTCAACTCATGCTGCGCCCTTATTGTCTTCGATTCACCCGGAGCCAATGTTCCTATAACAGCATCATTATCCGGGAATACCGCATTAGCATCTGTTAGCACAATATTAGTCAGGGTCATGTTTCCGGTATTCCTGACCTGTATTGCATAGGCTATCCACTTTCCTACCGCATCATATGGTCCCTCACTTGTTATCCATTTCAGTACCATCATCTTTGGATTTGCCTGCAAAAGAACCCTTGTTACATCCCCAGGTTCAGGCGTATCCGGATTGTCTGACAGTAATGGGGCGATAGGCGTTCCCTGTGGTGTTTTGGCTGTGATTCTCGCCTGGTTATCTACATATCCCGCATCCAACTCTGGCTGTGTCAACAGATGTTGAACCTGCACCACCTTGCTCTCCCCCACATCCAGCGTACCTATTGCTGCATCATTATTGATAAAAGTTGCATTTACATCGGTCAACAAAACATCGGTAAGCTTAATGTTTCCCGTATTTTTGACAGTCAAGCTGTAACGTATCACATCACCGACTTTTCCATAGGTCCCTGTACCCACAACAGACTTCCTAAAAGATACCTGAGGATTTTGGTCTACCCCAATATCCGTCGGGTCATTGGGTATCGGCGTTGTGGGATCATCCGACAACAATGGAGGCAATGACTGGCCTTGCGGCGTTTTTCCACTTACGGTCGCCTGGTTACTTACTTTGCCCAGATTCAGGTCTTCCTGTGTGAGCGTATGCTCCACCCGTACAGTTTTTAGCTCGCCCGGCGCCAGTACCCCTATTACCGCATCATTATTAGGGAATACCGCCGTCACATCCTTTAAAGCAACTGTGTTCAACGTTACATTTCCAACGTTACGCAGCTCCAGATCATATAAAATTTTATCTCCTACACGAGCATATGGACCTTCCGATACTACTTTTTTCGTCAGTTTCCACGCTGGATTTTGCGTTACGGCCGTTACTGTAGGATCATCAGGTTGCAATGTAGCTGGATTATCAGAAGGCTTTAGCGGTAATTCCTGTCCTTTCGGATCCTTTGCTTTTAACAAGGCCTGGTTGGCCACACGTCCCGTATCCAGATCGACCTGTGTCAGCGCGTGTTGGACACGCACCTTCTTACGGGCACCAACTTCCAACACAGGGATTAGCGTATCATTATCAGGGAATATAGCATTTTCATCCGACAGCACGACATCCGTTAAGCGTACGTTTCCAGCGTTGACGACCTCCAAGTCATACGCAATCCAATCGCCCACTTGCTCATAAGGCCCCGTACTTACTATCTCCTTCAAAAATGTGATCGCAGGTAATTGCTGCAGAACAGTTACCGTTGGGTCATCAGGTTGCACCGTCAACGGATTGTCCGAAAGGACGGGCGGCAATTCAGTTCCATCCGGGTCTTTAGCCCGGCCAGAAGCCTGGTTTGAGATCAAGCCTGCATTTAAATCCTCTTGCGTTATAGCATGCTGCACCCGCAGTGTACGGGCCTCTCCTGGATTCAACAATGCAATCGTAGCATCACCGTTTGGAAATATCGCATTTAGGTCCGTAACCCGAATATCCGTCAGGGTGACATTGCCCGTATTCGTCACCACAATATCGTAGTTCAACATCTGTCCCACGCTATTGTACGGTGCTTCGTTTACCAATGTTTTCAATAGGCTCAGGGCCGGTTGTCTTGTAAAACTTAGTTCTGTTGGCAAGTCATTATCCGTCGCTGTACCCGATATATCCGTTACATCATCACCCAGCGGTGGCTTTGCCGTTACTACCGCTGTATTCGCAATCAAACCTGTATTTTTTTCCTGCTGTGTAATCGTATAACCTACTACTGCCGTAGCTGTTTCTCCAGGAGCTAAACTGGCAGGAGAAAGCACGATATTTGCAATCTTTGGATCATTTATAAGCACATTGTCCAATTGGACGTTGCCTGTATTTTTCACCGTAAATGTATAGGTTACCTTATTTTGATCTGGGGCGACAGTTCCTGTCTTCACCAGTGTCAATGCCGGCGCGTGTACAAAAGTAGTCACCATATTAGAAGACACCGGGTCCATACCGGGCTCTGCCACCTGTGCCTGGTTGAGCAGATTACTTTGTACGTATGCAGCCACGGTTGCCTGTACAGTCACCACAATACTATGTGGACTTCCTGCCGGAATATCACCTGTCAAAGCTAGACTATTACCCTGTCCAGTGCCTCCTGTCAGCAATTGCGCAGCGCCAGAAGTAACAGCCGTCCAAGAGACATTTATCAACTTTGCATCCAGCACATCGCTCACCTGTATATTCTTTGCTGTACTAGGCCCCGCATTCGTTATTTTTATTTCATACGTGATAGGCTGCCCCGCTCTAACCCTATCAGGACCTGTCTTTTGAATCTGCAGGTTAGGCTTGCGCTGTACCGTAGTCACGATTTCAGGCGAGGCTATTGGAGGCGTATTACCGTACTCCACAGAAGCTTTATTAATCAGTTGCCCATCAAAATCAGTATTCACTGTACCCGATACCAACAACTCAATTCCATTCGGGCTACCCTTTTGAATCTTTGCACCTACCAAGACCTCATTCCCCGTCCCTGTGGCTCCCGACAGCACCGTTGCACTCCCCATACCACTAGCCGTCCAGCTCACAGCTGTTATATTTGCCGGTACCATATCCCGCAGGGTTACCAGCTCTGCATCCGATGGTCCATCATTAAATACCGTAATACGATAAGTTATACGCTCTCCGGCGATTACCGTTGCCGGTCCTGTTTTATCAATTCTTAAATTCACTTGTTTGTCCACTACGGTCGTTACCCTCGAGGTATTATTCGCTAAGTTATAATCCGTTACCTCTGTACCTGTCATATCCAGTGTAGCTGTATTTGATATCGACAGCGGCAATGTCACATCAGCCGGGACTGTAGCAAACACATCCAGCACAATCACATCCTCGCTCCCCACAGCAATGTCGGCAGATACCGATATTTGAGCACCTGTACCTGATGTTGCCCCTAGCACCTTCGTTTGGGCAGTTCCTTCAGCCCTTATCCTCCAGCTTACGTTTTGCAGTATTGCCGGAACTACATCCACAACCTTAACCCCCTGCACATCTACCGGACCTCTGTTCCTTACCGTAATCGTATAGTGAATATCTTCACCTGCGTTTATCGTATGTGGACCGTTTTTAATAACCTGTAGATCGGCAGATTTATTGACGGAAGTAGTCACCGAGCTCGTTTTATTGCCCCCCGCCGTTACGGTAGCAGTATTGGTTATGGTAGCCGCCGCAGTCGTCTTCACTATGCCATTTATCGTTATACGAATCCCATTTTGCGCACCCGCCGGTATATTCACCGTTGCATCCACAGCATTACCCGAGCCGGAGGTTACATTAGAACTCGCAGTACCCATAGGCTCTACCGTCCAGCTATTTACGATCACATCGGTCGGAACATCATCCTTTATTTCCGCCCCCACAATATTGCCCGTACCTCTGTTCATCACTTCGATGGTGTACGTTATATTTCCACCCGCATCTACCGTCGCAGGTCCCGATTTAGACACCGTTATTACCGGGTCATTATCAATACTCGACACAATGGTAGACTGGTTGTTATTTAGGTTTGGATCCATCACCCCTGCTGGCACAGAAACAGTGGCCGTGTTAGATAAAGTAACACCATTCAGCAGTGCTGGGTCTACTTCAGCGTCTATTTCGACCAACAATCGTCCGGTTTCTCCGGGTATATCCGCCAGAAAATCGACATTTCCGGTCTGCGGTCCCGAAATCGCCGTTACTGCTCCGCCCGTTGGTGTTACTGTCCAGGAGGCGGAAAGCAATCCTGCAGGTAGCGGATCATGAATCCGTACACCCATTGCTGTCGATGGGCCATCATTTCTGATCTCTAAGGTGTAGCGAATACTTTTACCAGCTTCAGCATGTGCCGGTCCGGATTTCACCATCAGCAGATCGGCTACCCTACTTATTTCGGTAATCACGGTACTCGTCGGCGGTGTTACTACTGCTGTACCTGTAGGCACCGTTACCGTAGCTGTATTATTGATTTGTGTCCCTTGGTAAGCCGGATCAATCCGCCCCTCCACCGTAATGATGGCTTCATCGCCCACCTTCATATCCGCCTGAATATTTATCGAACCTGTCCCAGCCAGCGCACTCAAAGATGTCGACCCTCGAGGAACAGCCGTCCAGGCAACATTTGTAATTCCAGCCGGTATCGCATCTACAATCGCTATCCCCATAGCATAACTAGGCCCTATATTTTTCACGTCGATCACATAGCGTATAGGAGTACCCGCTACTGCGTTTACTGGCCCACTTTTATTGATCCGGATATCGACCTTCTTCGTGATCAGCGTAGATACGGTATTAGAGGTCACAGCTGGGTTACCAGGCTCCGAAGGAGTCACTTTAGCCTCATTAACGATGTTGCCTACAAAATCCGGTTTCACCTTCGCTTTGATTGTTACCCTGATCTCATTAGCTGCCCCTGCTGGCAAGTTAGCCGTAAGCAATAGATTGTTGCCCGTGCCGGTAGCACCTGTCAATATCTCTCCGCCTACCGTCGTGGCCTCCCAGGATACGTTCGTTAGCTGTGTCGACAACAGATCCGTTACCGCCAGATTGCGGGCGTCGCTTGGCCCTGTATTTTTAACTAAGATCGTATAGGCTATATCTGTACCCGCATCCGCATCAACAAGACCTGTTTTCAATATCGAAAGGCCCGATTTATTAAGCACTTGCGTACTCACCACGCTTGATGTTGCCGCAGCAAATCCTGCATCCGCAGGCGTTGCCTTAGCCGTGTTTCGTATTTCCACTGGCAGCTGGCTAGACAAGGTCGCTCCTTGTATCGTCAGCGTCACTTTATTCTCTTCCCCGACCTGCATATTTGCTATCGTCTGCAAGTTATTACCGCTGCCCGAGGTCGCTGTTAGCGTTGAAGCCCCCGAAGCCACTGCCGTCCAGGTTACATTTTTAAGTTCTTGCTGCAACACATCCGTAATAGCCACGTTTGGTACTACCGATGGCCCCCTATTGATTAAGGTCAAGGTGTAGCTTAGTGGCTCTCCGGCATTTATGCTCGTTGCCGAAACCGCCTTCACCAGCTCCAATACCCCATTTTTGGTATAGGTCACGGTCATCTCGTCCACTGCAGGGTTACAAGAGCCATTACTGATGGTCCATTGTAGCGTTGCCGAGCTGTTTTGGGGAATGGTAATTGTAGTCGTCGGATTTGTAGGATTCGTGACAGTAGCTGTTCCAGAAACCACAGTCCACATTCCTGTACCCACTACCGGTGTATTCCCCGTCATTGTAAAGGTTCCTGAGTTGTACTGCACCAGATCAGGTCCTGCATCAGCCGGCGTAGGCAATGGTGTTACTTGTACCCTATGCACTGTAGAGTAGCGCGTAGCACAGGTACCACTCTGCACCAACGCACGTAAATAAGTAGTCTGCGTTAATGTCGGTAATTGATAGCTGGCCATATTCTGAGAACCAGGCAATACTGTCCATGTGTTCTGGTCTGTGGACGATTCCCATTGCAGTACACTTCCCACCTGTCCCGTTAGGTTGATGATAGCCGGCAACTGCTCCGCACATATGGTCTGATTGGCCGATAGCGCGCCCCCTACTGTAGCCGGGCTTTCCATCAGTATAACCGATCCCGATGCGTTTCCGAAACAGCCAGAAGCATCCTTCACCGTCTTGATGGAATATACACCGACCTTTGTATTCGTTATTACATAAGGGCTTGTCTGTATATTGGCCACCTGCACCTCTAGCCCAGTTTGATCGAGGTACGTGATGGTCCATGGTTTAGTTCCGGTCAGTACGACCTCCAATCCGGGCAATGCCGAGCCGGCACATACCGTACTGGCTGCATTATTTTGTGTCCGCAATATGGCGGTCGGTAGCACCGAGTTATTGGTTAGCGTTACATCTGCAAAACGGGTACAACTTCCATTGGTTATCGTCCATCTCGCCGTCACGGTCTGTCCACTAGCCACCCCGGTTATTGCGGTGTTATACTGCGTAGGATTTACAATTACCGCGTTACCGTATGCACTGACAAAGCTCCATTGTCCAGTACCTATGGTAGGCTGGTTACCTGCCATATAAAATGTACCATTGTTACATGCCGACGGCGCACTGGCCGTAGCCGTAGCCGCCGTTGGTGTAGCATACAAAAGCGCTGTAGCACTAACACCGGAATTTATTTCCCTTGCCGTATTTGACCAGCTACTCTGCGTCGCACTTGCAGCAGGTCTGACCCCCATATTTATTGCAGGGGCTATCTGTCCCGCTGCGAGCAGCGTATTCAGCGTAAAGCGGTAGGTGCGTCCGGTTACCAACAAGGTCCAACCGGCATTAGACGTGGATACCACATCCAGCCCATCGGGCATCACATCCTCTATTACAATAGGGAGCGGAGCTGTACTTTCATTTTTTACGCCTATGGTAAATGTATTTGTTGTTCCGCTTACACAAGGTTGATCAATAGATTTGGTCACCACGATCTGCGGAGCGACAACGATGACATCTTCATCCGTTTTTGCCGGATTATAGTTGGTCCCCAACACAATTTCTCCCGTTACTCCATTTTCGCCCAGGTAGGTTGTATTTGCTCCGGGTAAGGCATTCTGCGCCGGCGTTATTACCCGGTTGGGGTCGCTCGCATTCCGTTGCGGATCCAGATAGGTCACGAATGCCGAATTACTGTAGGTCCCAGGTGGCGTGGATGAAGCGATAGCCACCAACATCTGTATGGTTACCGATGTATTTCCAGGTAGGTTTATGGGACCAAACTGCGGTTTATTCGCTGTGCCTGTATTCGCCAATGCATTTGTTACGGTCGGCTCTGTGGAGTATACCGCAGTTGCCGATACAAAGGTAAAACCTGCCGGCAAGTGATCGTGTACCTTCAGTCCTTCGGCACCTCCACCAGTATTAGTCACTGTAATGGTATAGGAAGTGGTCGATCCTGCAGGTATCGGCACTAGTGTATTCAGTCTCGATTTATCAACTTTCAATAAGGGCAAACAAGTAGAAGATATCCCTTGTAATTCGGGCGGCAGCTCCGAGAGGGTAAACGAGCGTACTACACCCGATCCGCTTCCTGCAGTAGCACCATAGGCCGTTCCTGCACCATTATTCGTACGGCCATTCTTTCCGGGAGCTGCATTGGCTGTTACCCTGCCATTTACCAGGCGATAATATACCACGCCACCACCGCCACCACCACCGGGACCATGATCGGTCGTGGTATACGAGTTACCTCCATTTCCACCTTGTGCCGATATGGTTAGATTAGCCGCGGGGCTTGGTAGGTTCACATTTATAAAAATACTTCCGCCGGCACCACCACCACCAGCACCATCGGCAGCCGAACCCAAACCACCGGCTTCTCCACGCCCACCATTAGCAAAAATCTGTCCTGTACCTACAATCTTGCCTGCGGTCAGGATCACGATCCCGCCACCGACACCACCTTTCACTCCATTCGTAGCATTATTTGCATCTCCGGCACCGCCACCGCCGCCCAAATAAAGACGGCTAAACGAACTTACAATTGCTGCTCCAGGACGTCCGCCTGTATTCTGGTTATTTCCACTACCACTATTCCAGCCGTATCCGCCGCTACCACCGGCCGTTCCATTACCACCGCCGCCACCACCAGCGTTGTGCACATTACCACCACCACCGGCATTACCAGGTGCCCCACGTCCGTAGTCACCATTCGGATACCCTACCCAGGTGGCACCATTATCAACTTCATTATAGCCGTCCCACATAAAGCGTGGCGTCCCTGCTATCCCCTCCCCTTTGGTAGAGGCCCTAGCCGCTTCGGTAGTACGGTACCCCTCATACTGCGTATTGGATATGTTACGTGGATACAAATACCCCCCTCTAAATCCGGTCATACTCGCATCGATTGTTTTCCCATTCATATCCAGGGTACCGGCTACATCGATCGCAATTAAACCACCAGCATTACCATTCCATGGAATAGTCTTGATATCATTTGTCAGTGTCACATTAGAAAACTGCATCAAGCGCACTACCTGATAACGTCTTACCCCTCTGGTAGCTGTGGGATTAGAATTGATATAGTTCTTTATTAATCCTCCTGTAGGTCCCGCTCCCTTAAATCGCAATGTCCCACCCGCAGTAGTCACATCGTTCATGGCCACTACATATTCATATTGTCCCGCGGTGACATTCCCGCTTGTACCCGATCCGCCATTAGCAGCCACACCAGAACCATACAGGTTGTTATCGCTACTGTTCATATCCGCACCTTGCATCTGGATGATCAGCAAAAGATTTCCCTTCGTGATCTGTGTTGTACCAAAGGTAAATGTAGCTCCCCCCACGTTAAAAGCCGACGGCACAGCCCCGAGCTCTACCGTATTCGAACCGGCATTGAGTGTGCTTTCACCTGTCTTGGAAGGGTAAAAAGTATTAGCGCTTGTGGTCAGGCTCTGGGCACCATCGGCACCGGGTGTAGCACAGACTGGTACATTTTGCGAATGAGTACGTACGGGCAATAAAAGACAAAGGAATAACCAGGTTAATAGTATCTGCTTCATAATGTTTTGTTATCTATATGGGTTCAGGCTTTTATATATTGCGCTGAAGCTCCTTATAGTGGCTTTTTCTAAGCCATTCATGGATAAATGATATTCGTTTCAATATACAAACAAATCACTATAAAAAATGATTTTAAAAAAAACTTCAAAATGAGCTTAAGATAGATTTTAAAGTTGAAAATGAACTAAATGAAAGGATGGAAGTTAACAAGCATTTGCAAACGCATAATCGCATCTAAGAACTCCGTGATGCTACATCATTATAGCTTACTTTTTCAGCACTTTTTTGTGGAATGTTTGTGGTTCCTCTATGTTACCCCGGCACCTCATTCATCCGGGATAACTCTTTCTGGTTGCGATACTAGATCCAGCGCTGTTTTTCTTTGGGCGAAATAGGGCCATTTTCAATACTCGCATATGCTGTTACTACTTCTTCAAAGGTGCAAAGGTCAAATGGCTTTGCTATATACGCATCAGCGCCCGCTTCTGCTGCAATTCGTTGGATTTCACAATTGGCAGATATGTATATCACGGGTATCCACTTTGTGAGCGGATGGTTTTTGAGTTGCTGGGTGGCTTTTACTCCGCCAACGTCCGGAATCCAATTGTCCATCAATATAACGTCTGGTTTGATTTTAACCACTTTTTCTACTATGTCTTGAACACTGTCCGAGACGAAGGTTGCAAACCCACCATCTTCTAATACCAATGAACAGATATCCAAAATCTGATTATCGTCGTCAAATATGAAAATTTTTTTTTGTAACACGCTTTACACTATTTTTTAATAAAAATAACAAAAAGGCGTTAGATTATCTTTCGATTTAATACCCTTTCCTATGAACGGCAAATACCCGTTTTTTGTCCCGTACAAATCCTATTTTAATGTTCCTTCACATAGCCATACCCGCAGGAGAGACAACAGTTGATCCTGATCTACAGGTTTGGATATATAATCTGATGCTCCTGCCTGCATGCATTTCTCGCGGTCGCCGACCATTGCTTTCGCTGTCACTGCGATAATCGGCAGCAATTTATGTTCCGGCAGTCTTCTTATTCTATCTATGGTTTCAAGACCGTCCATTTCGGGCATCATGATATCCATTAGTACGATATCGGTATCTGAGTGCTGTGCGAGTTGTTGGAGCGCTTCTTTACCATTAGTCGCTGTGACCACCTGCATGCGATGCACCTCCAATACTTTAGAGAGCGAGAATATATTGCGCGCATCATCATCTACAATCAAAATTTTCTTTCCGTGGAATACTTCTATTATATTAGACGCCACCTTTTGTTGCACTTTTTTGTCTTCTTCTATCAGATGCAGAAATAGGCTGACCTCATCCAGGACTCTCTGATACGAGTGCGCTGTTTTTAAAACTATCGAGTCAGCATACTTTTGTATTCTATCGTGTTCATTTAGTGACATGCTTTCGCCAGTAAATACTATAATTGGCAAGTCTTCCAATCCTTTTATTTTCTTGATTGCATCGAGTGCTTCGTATCCTGCCCTGAAAGGCATACCCATATCCAATATTACGCAATCTGCTCCGCTGTCCATCAGTGCTTCTATACTTCCTTCTACGCTTGACTGTATTTCTGTTGGTATATTAAAATTTTTTAAGAAATATGCTAACGCTGCTGCATGTTTCGCATTCTCTTCTACAATGAGAACTTTTTTGTTTTTCGTATGACGAGCGGCTTCTATCCTTGCAAACATTTTTTCAATCTGGGGCAGTGATAACGGTTTGTTTACAAAATCTATTGCCCCTTTGGATAGACTTTGTTTTCTTACGTGTACGGCTGACATTACATGGACAGGTATATGTTTGGTTATGGGATTTGCTTTCAGCTGGTCTATGACTGCCCAACCATCCATTACAGGCAGTCGGATATCCAACAGTATAGCAACTGGTCTGTACTGGATCGCGGCCTGCATAGCCCTATCTCCACGGACTGTAACGACCCCTTTATATCCCTGCCTTCTGGTATATTCCAATAGTATTTTTGCTAATTCCGTATCATCTTCTATAATCAGGATCGAACTGTCTCCTTTTACGATGTACTCTCTATCATCAGGTATATCTTCGGGTATGTGTAGATCCAGTTGGTTGTCGTATTCCTGTAGCTGTAAGTTCAATGACGGAGGAACCATCTCTGGTATGTTCTCTGTTTCAATATTGGTTTTACTTCTGGCATCGATTGGTAACCGGAGTACAAATGTACTTCCCTCGCCGAGCTTACTCTTCACCGAAATCTGACCTCCCAATAAGCGGACGATCTCTCTGCTAATGGATAGTCCTAGTCCGGTGCCTCCGTATTTTCTTCGAGTGGATCCATCTGCCTGCTGGAATGCCTCGAATATTACTGCCTGCTTGTTATCTGCTATCCCCACTCCAGTGTCCGTTACCTCGAATATTAAATTTGCGTGGTCCTCCTGATCAGGAGCTACCGAAAGTACCACCTCGCCCTTCTCTGTAAATTTGATTGCATTGGACAAGAGATTGCGCAGTACCTGCTCTAGGCGCATGGTATCTGTATAAATTTCTGTGCCGCTTATCGTATCGAACAACCTCAAATTTAGTCCTTTTTGCGCAACAATAGGTTCAAACAGGTTTTTGAGGCCTTGGAGCATAGTCTCGACCTTAATTTTCTCGATATGCAACTCCATCTTCCCTGCCTCTATCTTTGAAAGGTCCAATATTTCATCAATGAGCAATAGCAGGCTCGAACCTGCACTCTGTATCACCGTTGCAGACTGTATCTGTTCAGCGCAGAGGTTTTTCTCTTTATTATCTGCTAATAGTTTGGATAGCAATAGGATTGAATTGAGCGGTGTACGCAATTCATGCGACATATTTGCCAAGAACTCACTTTTATACTTTGTACTTTTGGCTAGGGCGTCTGCTTTTTGTTTGACCTCTATGTTCCGCTGGTTAATCAACTGGTTTTTTTCTTCGAGCTGTTCTGTATGCGCTTCTAATTCTGCATTCGATTTCATCAACTCTTCTTGTTGGGCGCGCAGTTCTTCATCCGAAGCCTGCAACCGTTGCGCCTGTGCCTCAAGCTCTGTATTTAAGTTTTCAAGTTCGGCATGCTGCGCTTGGAGCTCTTCAGTCTGTGTCTGTGTTTCTTCTAAGAGCGTCTGCACTTCTTCTCTTGCCTTTGCGGCCAGAACTGCTATTCCTATTATCCGCGCTGCTTCTTTAAAAAAAGTAATTCTATGTTCATCATTAAACTGCCTACTCCCCAGCTCAATGACACCAATGCATTCATTGCCGGTCATGATAGGAACCCATATGATATTACTGAGCTGCAGTGTACCACTTGCACAACTGGAAACAAAATCTGCAGGGACTATACCATCGATTTGCTTTATTTTTTGATCCATGAACACTTGCCCTACCATACCTTCCCCTAGCGCGAAGCGCTCCGCCATACGGACCTCCATCCCATAAGCCCCTGCTAGTTGAATCATTTCCTGCTGGCGCAGATAGCATGCCCCATTTATCGCGCCACTATAATTTACCAAATGTGCAATGGCGTCATTTATGAGTTCAGTCTCCATGCGATTACCTACCAACATATTATTTAGTCTGGCTATCCCTGTCTGTTGCCATTCGTTGTTGTACAACGCTTCAAAAGATGTTTTCAGTGCATGCCCCATAGCATTGAGTGACTCCGCCAAGCTTCCGAGATCATCCCTTTCAGTATCTTTCACCCGTACCGAATAATTACCTTGGGCGATCTGTGCTGCTATTCGTTGTGTGGCTTTAAGGCGTTTTCTCATTTCTAGATCTTTTGCTTTCAATTCTGTCTGCAATTGTGCCCTGCGTGTATAATCCTGTCTTATCTTAACAAAACATATTCCTGTGATGAGAAGCGACAATATAGCTGCCATAGGTATAAAAAACAACGTATTGTCGGAAGATCGGCTTAATGCGGCCGATCTTTTTTGCAACAGCAATGTCTCTATATCGATAAAATGGTTGATACTGGTTCTACAGCTGTCCATATAACGTTTTCCATTTTCCAACTGTTCGATATGCCATTCGCCCCCTTTTTGTTTTGCATCCAGCAATTCGGCCAGCATTTGCATGCGCGTATGTACTAGTGCTGTCACTTTGCGTGCATTATCCGTTTGTTCGGGGTTGTCTGCTACCAAATCCTGGGTCTTTTGTAACGATATCGGTATCTGATTGAGACCTTTTTGATAGGGTTCTAAGAAAGATTCGCGTCCTGTGATAAGGTACCCCCGTTGCCCAGTCTCCGCATCCTGTAGATCGTGTAACACTTTATTGGCAGCCGCAATAACCTTACGGCTGTGTTCAACATTGTTGCGGTCTTCAATTTGGTCCTGAATACTTAGATAAGAAGCTACCGAGCTTGCCAATACCAATATAAGTGAGATTCCTAGAGCGATCTGTAGATTTCTCAAGAATGATTTATTCATTAGTAAATATTTATTCTTTAAGGGTCATATGGATTATACAAAATATTTTGATCGGCCTTATACAGCCTCTGTTACATGGTTATTTCAGTTTTTTGTTCTATAGGCAATGTAAAATAAAATGTAGATCCTTTTCCGACCACGCTATGTGCACCGACACTCCCACCGTGTAGTTTTATGATTTCGGCACAGATATAAAGACCGATTCCAAGTCCTTGAAAGCGAATAGAAGATTCTTCGACCCTATAGAACTTGGTGAATAGCTCCGGTAGTTTGTATTCAGGTATACCTATGCCCTGATCAACGACCTCAATCTGCACTTTATTTTCATCTTTTTTTATTTTTATAAAGATCTCATCGGCTTCAGGTGCATACTTGACTGCATTACTAAGGTAGTTAATCAGTACTTGCTCGATACGCATGCGATCTCCAAGAACCTTACCTACAATGTCGCCCTTTCTATGTATCTTCAGCGAACGGTGCTCGTTAGTATGCCTTATTGTATCCATCGCCTGATCGAGCAGCTCCTCCAGGTCAAAATAATGTGGATCGATTTTTAACTTACCATTTTCTATTCTGGAGGTGTCCAGCAGATCCACCACTAAATCACCTAGTATTGATACCTGACGTTGCATCTTGTCAATATATTGACCTGCAACGCTATTTTCATTTTTATCAACCGTGCGTTGTAGTAGTTGTGCATATGCTTTGATACTGGTGAGGGGCGTTTTTAGTTCATGGCTTGCGATGCTCAGGAATTCGTCTTTGCGCTGTTCGACTTGTTTTTGAGCATCGATATCGGTAAATGTACCTATCCATTTATATTGTCCTCCGTCCATAAAAGGAATGACACGAAATAGGTGGTATTTATATTCTTCGCATTCATTGCATAATAGCCTTAGTTCGATTTCAATACGTTGCGGATGCTCTGCTGCATTGCGCAATTGCTGTTCTATATCAGGGTCATCTGGGTGCAGATTGGGAAAGGTATTCCTATCTGCGTATTGGCGCCATTTGTTATTCACAAACTCAATATTCCCGTTAATATCGGCAGTAAATGCCAGCTGGGGCAAGGCTTCTAATATCGCGTACAAATGTTGCATCTTTTCGTTGAGCTCCTGTTGCGCCTTTTTCCGTTGTTCGATCTCCATGCGAAGTTCCTGTTGCATGTTGTCAAGGGCCAATCTTTGTTGGGATAGGGTATAGAATGTCTTGACTTTGAGCATTAATATTTCTGGATCCACCGGTTTGGCAACATAATCCATCCCTCCAGAGGCATATCCTTGGGTAATGAATTTCTTATCTGTATTTACGGCTGATAAAAATATGATGGGTATATATCTTGTCCTGCTATACCCCGCTAAGGCCTGCGCGACCTCGAAACCATCCATAATCGGCATCTGCACATCCAGGATAATTAGTGCATATTCGCGCTTGAGTACTTTTTTCAAGGCTTCGGGCCCGGATAAGGCAGTATCCACTTTAAAATCATAGGATTCAAGCAGCTTCTGCAATGAATATATATTTTCGGATTGATCGTCAACAATTAAAATCATAGGTAAATAGGTAGATTTTTATAACACCGCCCTAATTTACTCAAAAACTGCGTTTATTCAAAAATATTTAACTACCCAGTTATAATTAATTGTAGAATCTGTATTCCAGCCACTTTAGTCATTTAATTTTAATTTAAGATTGGGCGTTATGCACCCAAATCTTACAGCCGCTTTTTTGACAAATAATAAAATTATGACCTTTTTAGCTTGTTTTTCTCCAGAAGTGATATATCCCTATTAGTACAGATACGATAGCTAGTAAATAAACCATACGACCCCAAACGTATTTAGTCTGACTAGTACTAGTGTTATTTATTTCTTCACTATAAGCTGCACCTGTACTATCGTAAGTGACACTCTCTAGATCAGCCTTCATCCCGACTATGTTTCGTTCTAGGTATTCTATTTTGCCAGACTGTCCTGATAGTCCTAAATTGGGATGAAACAAAAAGCTACTATCGGTTGTATACCTCCAATATCGTGAAGTACTGTC
Organism: Sphingobacterium yanglingense; assembly: GCA_040395455.1. Classification (GTDB taxonomy): domain Bacteria; phylum Bacteroidota; class Bacteroidia; order Sphingobacteriales; family Sphingobacteriaceae; genus Sphingobacterium; species Sphingobacterium yanglingense_A. Next base: position 19,506 of record JBEBQJ010000047.1, read on the forward strand.
AATACTCATCAAATGCATGTAGGAAGTAGTGCCATTCACTCGCCCCTGTGTCTGCTGTTGCACCTGCATTGATGTACTCTTATCTTTATTAGCCTTACACCCAGATAAAACTATATTAGTCAATACAAACCATTGGATAAATTTTATTGAATTTAACGTTCTCATATCCTTTATATTGTTTTATAAATATTTACGATTGATTTCCTGATACCCAATCTGCTATTGCGTAGATAGTTCTTAGATGCCGCCTCCGGGATTCAACACGATTGCTACTATTGCCTTCGATGGTGACCACGTAATTATTAGACTTTTCTTTGATTATACCTACGTGATTGATGCGTTTGACGTTGACTCCATAAATTCCGAATATATCGGCTGGCTGGCATTGTTGTTTTAAAATCTGTCTTGCCTTTGGAAATAATGCGGGAGACCATGGGTTGCGGGGTTGTGATAAACCTGCTTGGCCATAAACCCAGCTCACATACGCTGCGCACCAATCGTGATGTGGGCCCAGGTTTGTATAGCGGAGGTATTCTTCGACACGGGGGCCGTCGTTGTTGCCAGTAGCTTCACGCACGCCTAGTTCTTTTGAAGCAATAGCTATTATTGATTGACGAATACTAGTAAAAAGAATCTTATTATCTTTAATCTTCATGTCTTCATCGCTAGACGGGCTCCTTCTTTTTCCCAAAAAGAAGCAAAAATCGTCGCTCGAACATTCTGACCGTACGTTAGTGCCTCCCTCTGCTATTGTCAGAATCTTCACAGGCGACATTAGTCTTGACTGTAAGGGAGTGCTAGAATTAATCATTTTACTCCGTGCATCCTGTTCTAATGCGAAATGTACATAACTGCTATTCGTAGCTTTACGGTATTTGACTCCATATGCTAAAAGGTCGCCCTTAAGAACAGGAATCTTCACAGGCGACATTAAAACACCACTACCATCGCCATTATCACAGCATAGAGCAGTAAAAAGAAGACCGAAAAATAAAGAATACATTGTTGCCATGAGGAGAGTTTATTAAAGTGATTTTCGAATTGCTGTCTGAAAGACTTAAAGGGATGCCACAGTAGTTCTTGTAGCCAAATGCTAATGTACACCGCTAGCAAACCTACCAACAGTCCAAATACCGCGACGGTGAAGATACCGAAGTCCAGCACACCGATAGCCGGGTCGAACAGCTGCAATACAGCCGATAGCATTAGCCAACCGATGATCAGAAATAGAAAGCCAAAGAATAGCTTTTCCTTAAGTGAAAGCTCCTCCCGCCAGCCCTGGGCTAGCTTGTAGGGTGTGTTTGTTGTTTGCATCATAATGTGATGAGAGTTATGATCCCGAAAATCGGAACAAGAGTTATGTGGGTGATGAAAGTTACAAAGGTTACAAAATTAAGGAAGGGACGGAGCCTAGCTCCGTCCTTCGCTTTAGGGATTAGGGGTTCATGTCCTCTCCATAGCTTTTTTGCACTTTGGTGATTTTCTTCGGTGTGTCAAGCATGATAATGTTAAACTTGGCTGTATCATAGTCTACATTTGCGACTGTTGCCTCGTATGTCCATTGCGAATTTGAATCGTCCGTTGCCGTAGCAAGTCCAGACTCAATGTGAATATCAGCCTGATCTAATATCTCCACACTGACTTCAGTGACTTTCATGAGATCCTTTACCTGGATTGTAATGATATCTCCCACCATCCCTCTGTAAGCACTATCATCGAATTTACGAACGCTAGGCTCATTGAAGTAATCTTTGAATGCCACATTGTAAGGTTGCTGGTTTATAGTAGCTTTTTCGGCATAGGCCTTTTTCAATAACGGATCTAGCATTGCTCGCTTTGCATATTGCGAAGCATCATAAAACTTGTTCTGCACTGCGAGTTGCTTGTCCGATAATACCCGACCAGTAACTGTTCTTGGCCTTTTAGCAATTATCGTCTGATCACCTTTTTGACGAAATACAAGGTTTCTACCTACTTTTCCTGATGCTCCCTGCATCACTACATTGTCTTTTGACTTTGCCATTTTTTATTAAGTTTTAATTTTTAAAAAATCTATTAGTGTAATGCTTTTCCGGGGCGCCTTCCGTCATTGATTACATTACAAAGGTTTAAACAAAAAACCACAAAACAATGGCTATCAACACCATCCGAATGATTACGAATGATTCCGAACGATTATGAACGATTATGAACGGTAAAATGTTACTACTGTTAACCCGATACTTTCTGCGCGAAGTTGATTATCACATTCTAAATTGGTCGGTTTTGGTATGTTGACGAGGGCGGTTCTAGGTAATCTTGGGTGATTGTTGGATAATCCTTGGGTAGTTCTTGTTTAATCGTTGTGTATAGGCTGTGTATAGACTGGAAGTTTCTTAGGTGGTTCTTAGGTATTTCTTCGGTAATCCTTGGGTGTTTCTTGGGTAATTCTTAGTTTTTTCTTGGGTAGTTGTTAGGCTGGACTTGGGTCATGCTCGTACCTGGTTCATTCCGGTACATTTCGATTTCTTGAAGAGGATTTAGGGCTCTTAGCTGGTATTACTTCATGCATTTTGATTACTTCTAAAACTTCATCCTGTAGGTAGTAATCCTTTCCTAAATTATAAGTTCTGAAGAGGGCTTTTTTCTCAAAAAAAGTGGTATTCCCCAATTTCAACATTTTCTTAAGATCATGATTATCAATAAGTCGCTGACTCAAGTTGAGGTCTTCATGATTTTGGTTTTGCATCATCAAGAGCGATATTTCTTTTGTGGTCTCTATAAGTTGATCCATACGGTCCCATAATGGTGTGATAATTTCTATTAGCTCTTCGGTTAGCTTTTTAGCGCTGCATTGCTCTACATACTTTTCATGTGTTTGTGCGTGGGTGTTGTTTAGTTTGGTTTCCATTCAACAGTATATTAGATAAGTTAATAATTCATATCATTTGATTGTTTTACAGTTTGTTATCATGGTATAAATCTAGGGCTCTCAAGGCTGGCTTAAAATTAATATCCAGACAAATATCATCCATAGTCAATTGCACTTTAGTTCTATTATACGATTTGATAGCGTGTATAGCCACGACATGTTTTGCACTGATCCGAACAAACTTATCTTGCGGCAAAAGCGCCATTAATGTGGTGAGGGATTTTTGATAGATCACCTTGCTTCCGTTATCTAAAAATATAGTAATATCTTTATCCTCAACTTCGGCATATACAATGTCGACATGTTTTAATATTTCTTCCTGTTTGGTTTCAAAATTGCGCACTTTGACCGTTGTACTTTTGTTTATAGATATTCTATTTCTTTCATCCACTTTTCTCACTGCCTCTTCCACTGCTTTTTTTAAGTGTTCCCAGTCTGGCAATTTTTTCAGATATGCTACCGCATTTATATTATTTACTTCAAATCCATAATTTCCAAAACTAGACACTACAATGATTACGGGAGGATTTTCGAGCAGTCTAACGAATTCCCAGCCCATTAATTCGGGCATCTGTAGATCCAGAAACAATATATCAACGGATTGCACTTCTTGCATATTCAGTGCAGCCTGAATACTTGAAACGGGATCCAGCTGGATTAAAAAATCGAATCGGGCTAACATTTTGCGGAATATTGTAATCGATTCTGGCTGATCATCCATAAATCCTGCGGTATACTTTAGTTTATCCATAACAAGTTTAGTTTAACGGTCCTGATATGGACACCAAATATTGTGTTTGACTTTCTTTTCTTTTGATTTTAATTGGCCAATTGCCATTTGTGATACGCTTACTCAACAATTTATATCCCGTCTTTTGAGATTTGATACTATTTCTTTTTGCATGTATTATATCGTTCACCACTCTAAATATCCATTTATCCTGATCGATTATGAACCTTATAGAGAATGAACTTCCTTTTAGGACATCCCCATATTTAATAGCATTTTCAACAGGCGCTAGAAAAAGCCCTATCGGTATCCGAATATCTTGTAAACTGGGCGGCAACGAAACCTTTTCTATAGCCTCTTTTTGGCCTAAACTGGCCAAATCCAATAAATTCACGACCTGCTCCCATTCCTTTTTTATGGGGATACTAGACTCTGTTTCTTGCATCTCAATGGCATGATGCATGACTGATGCCAACTTTAACAGATTATCCAAATTATCTTCCTGCTTATCTGTCGTCATTTTACCCATTGTAATGGCAATAACCCCTTCGATAAAATGCGGGCACAAATGCTTGGCATTTAACTGCGATTTAAGTAGTGATATATCATTATTTAACTGCTTGAGCTTCTCTTTCTTAAGGTTCAGTCTTTTTTTATTACTAAAATACCTTAATGCGAATACCATGGCACTAGCTATAATCCAGGTCACTAAAAAGCCTGTGGTCAATCGCTTTCTAAATTCAATAATTCTAAATGATTTATTAGGATTATGAAAATTAATCCCTAAAGCGGGCAGCCAACTATAAATGAGTTCATAACCATATAATACCAAGAACAAAAAAGCTATGAGCAAGATCCCTAAACCAGCAGTCCTACTTTTCCATTTCTGCTGCCCCCCTAACCATGTTGCTGCAAACAAAAGCATAAAATATATCGCAAATAATATACTTACTGCGATAATTTGATTTTCAGGGATGGGTCTATCGGCAAAAAAGAAGTTAAGTACTTTAAAAAAAATATAGAATGCAGGTAAGCTAAGTGCATTCCAGCACAAAAATAATTTAGGCAGATTGGACATAAAATAGATAGCTTGTTTCTCAAATATAATATTCTTATTGTAGAGGAACAAGATTAACTTTCTGCGCGGTATAGTATCTTCTATCGAAAACACAATATTCGCCATCTAGTTCTAGAACTAATAACGGATGGTTTGTGAGTCCCTCGTCTACAATGCTTTCGTCCAAATTTAACATACCATTTTTATGTAGGTATGTCCAGCACTCCCAGCGTTCGGGTTGTTTAGTTACTATAATTTCGAGTTGGCGATACATTATATCCAACGTTCGTAATACAAAGTCAAATCGATCTTCTTTTGGCTTTTGTGTAATCGGCTTTAACGCCTTTAAATAATAACTATTACGTCTTTGCTGATCGATCAATGTATATACAGGAACATTAAATGCAGATGAGATAAATGGTATTCCCATTTTAACATTTAAGATACCCTCTAGAAAAGGTATAGAAAACCTTTGATCCTTTTGTGAATCTACTGATCCAGAGGCACCATCGGCGAATATTAAAATATGTTTGCCCGATGCCAATGCTTGTTTTATTCCAAACAATAATCTGGGATCTTCGCTAAATAAATAGTTGTACGTATTGGTTTTATTCATCTGCCTATGAAGCTGATCAAATAGTTTGGGATTACGGTCATAAACTGCCTTATCCAATACCACATCGAATAAAACGCCTTCTTGAGCCATTTGTAAAGGCCAATGCATGTGATTGCCTAGGTGGAACATAGCTAAAATACCAGGAGTACCATTAGTTAGTAAGCCATGGCATTGCAAATGAAAACAGTCTAATTTACGGGAATCCGCCCCCCCATGATATTCTTTCCATTTATTAAATATGACAGCATGCTCTTTCCAACTGCGGTCTGTCATAACCTGATTAATATTTGCACTAAACAATGCAAACTCCCATTTGCTTACATGTTGTATAATCATATTATTTATCTTGTTAGGTGTGAAAAACGATTTATTAAAAGCCGGCCTTCTACAGCGGCCGACTTTCTGATCACCTTTTTTAATTCCTTCGCCTTATTTGTGAAAAAGTTAAAAGGTAACTATTGGACATTTTTGATCCGATTCGAGGTCTTTTTCGTGAGGCCCACTATCTAACTTATATTTTAGTGTAGTCCAATAAATAACATCGCTTTTAATGATCATACCTGAATCATTTGAAATCTGTGATTTTCTTTCGTTTTTCATTTCTGTTAAAAATTAAATAAAACATTTTTTCTAAGCTCAACGTGGCCACATTTAGTTCGCTTCGAAACATTGACTGACGCAATATGTGAGTAATTGCAATATGTTTTATCTTAAAAACGTACGTTTCGATTTCCTCTATTTTGCGCAATTCAGATGCTTAACCTCTCCAATAATTTTGTTTCGTAAATGATTTACGAAACATATGAGTGCATTTACGAAATAGAAAGCTACGTGTACGAAATTATATTGTTTTAGGGCTGGTTTAGGACTAGATTCGACATGTGATATATGCCATTTTCTAAACAAATGATTATGATTATTAGCCTAATTAACTCTTTGGTGAATCTGTATTCTAATTCACGAAAAGGCCAAACTTTAAACCTCAAGAATTATGAAGCGATCTGTGCTGTCTAAACTTCGGCAAATCTTGGACAAGGTCGCAAGCGTCCATTGTCTGGAGCAGCTTGAAGCCACCCTGATACTCCAGGATAGCCAAACCAGCTACTGGAAGCGCGGCGCAGATGAGGCCACACTACAAGATTTTGATACGCTGGAAGTATTTCTCAGCTGCCTGGATACGCTATTCTGTGAAGAGCGTACCATTCCGATCAAGGTGAAGCTGTACGACATCCATGTGTTGTACGTCCTCGAAGCTAGCGCAACCATCCGTCTTTACAATTCACAGGGCCACCTGATCAGCCAACAAGCCTGTGGACGTGGTATGTACTACTACCTTCCTCCTGGTCATTATAGCCTAAAGATACCGGCAGGAAAAAGCCAACTCTTTGGCTATTATTTCCGAAGTAAAACTTTTCGCAAGAAAAATGAAAAGCCCTATATTTTCTTGCACAGCCTACTGCGTGCCAGGCGAGCACAACTGCCCGAAGTGGTAGTGAGCAGAGATTTTAAGGTTGGCAGACGTACCCGGATGTATATACATGCGCTGTGCCGTGGCTTAAAAAAAAGAAAACTGAAAAATGAAAGTTTTGTCTTCGGTATTATCCACGATCTCATCGATCTATCGGCCGAGAAGATATCGGAAGAGGAAACCAAAATGAGCTATGATCTCAAGATAGCGATACAGGCGCGCAAGCTACTGGCTATGCACATCGAGGAGAAGGGCCAGGAAACACAGATCAACCTACTATCCGATGACCTAAAGCTAGATCTAGACACCGTAAACCGCTATCATAAGCAGCATTTTGGCAAATGCCTGCGAGAGTTGCGCACCGAGCTACTTGTGACACTGGCCCAAAACCTCCTTGCATCGGGTATGAGCCCTACCGAGACGGCATATGAACTCAACTACAGCTCACTGGATGCTTTCGGTCGTTTTTTCAAGAAGTATAGTAAACAAACTGCTAGTGCATATATACAGACCCTCCTAACGGACCAGTAACTTCCACCTTCAACGTTATGAGTATGGCCCCTGTCGGATCGTGAAATCGTAAGCTGTCGGGCCGCCTGCTACTTGGCTTCCTACCTTTGGTATATAAATACGGTGGGAGTTATGATTATAAAACAAACATATCTAGAAAGCGAAGTGCTCTATCAGGTGATGGAAATCTTATATCTACAGCTCAAGGAACTAATGCACGAGCTAGCTCCCGAGGGTTGGAACAACAGTCCCTACCACTTTCCATTTGAACTAATCGAAGGCGAGGGCGAGGTTCTTTACAACGGCTACCAAATGGTAGCTCAAGCCTATGAACAACAATTTGGCCGTTGCCCCCGGAGGTATCTAGAAGAAGCAACAAAGACGATGAATATGGTCTGTAAGGCCAATCCTCATGAGCCCCTTATAGGCGAAATGGTGTATCTGATCGAATTTGCACTGGTACGACTGACACTAAATGGGCTATTATTCAAGGGTAGTGATCCTGCTACCTATTATATCATTGACGAGTTTGATATCGCAGAACAAAGCTACCTGCTCGGTATAGAACTGACACTCCCTGGTGTAGCTTTCTGCAATATACCTCTTTTGAGCCCTGCAAGACATGAACTGTTATTTCATCTTGATCTCTGCGTCTTGTATAAACACCTACTCAAGGCATTCGCACAGCTACATTACGATTGGCGATACTATAACGAAGCGCTAAAAATGCAATGGATACGCTGGCGAATAGCGAAGATTGTAAACCGGAATGATGGAGAAAACAGTCAACAGAGCCTTTGGATCCAAGTCAAGGAATCGATAGCCAGCATAGAACGGGCACAGCCACCAAACGAGGTGATTGCCTACATGGGTACACACGATAAACTGCCTGTTGGCTATCCGCCTACGATGGAAGATCTTGAATATATAAGCAGAATAACTTGATACCCTTGTCATTG
>JBEBQJ010000048.1:0-27657 GCA_040395455.1 Sphingobacterium yanglingense
ATCCAGATTCACACAATGTACCTCTTGGTGCCAGCGTCGTAAACCCGACTCAGTACCATCGACACGACCTGTCCACTGATCGGGATTTCCAGACTGATATAGTGACTTCATATTGACTTATCCAAAAAGTTTATCCAGTACTGCAGCATCTACCAATTCGGCTTTTGTCACCTTCAATGTAGGGCTCCGTTTCAGTTCCGTTTCTATCGCCTGCATAGCCTCTTTATTCCTTGCCCAAGCTCTGCGTGCGATTCCGTTATTAACATCAAAGAACAGCATATTGCGCAATTTCTCTTCCGCTGCGGCAGAACCATCTAACAACATGCCAAAACCTCCGTTGATAACCTCGCCCCATCCTACACCGCCACCATTATGAATAGAAACCCAGGTAGCTCCCCTGAAACTATCACCGATTACATTATGTATCGCCATATCAGCCGTAAATTTACTACCATCATAGATATTACTCGTCTCCCGATAAGGCGAATCTGTACCACTCACATCATGGTGATCCCTACCCAATACGACAGGTGCAGACAATTTCCCAGTTTGCACCGCATCGTTAAATGCTTTTGCAATCCTGGTACGTCCCAATGCATCGGCATACAAGATACGCGCTTGGGAACCGACTACTAAGCGATTTTCTTCTGCATCCGCTATCCACTTTATATTATCTGCGAGCTGCTGTTTGATTTCCTCTGGTGCTTGCTTTTGTAATTCCTTCATCACGTCCAGAGCAATTCGGTCGGTCGTACGAAGATCTTCAGGCTTCCCCGAAGTACACACCCAACGGAATGGTCCAAAGCCATAGTCAAAACACATCGGACCGAGAATGTCCTGTACATAAGATGGGTATTTAAAGTTAATACCATCTATAGCCAATACATCAGCTCCGGCACGTGAAGCTTCCAACAGAAAAGCGTTCCCATAATCGAAGAAATAAGTTCCACGTGCAGCGTGCTTATTGATAGCATTAGCCTGTCTCACCAAAGATTTCTGCACTGCCTTTTTAAACTCGTCTGGCTCCTCTGCAATCATCCTATTTGCATCCTCAAAGCTATATCCAACTGGATAATATCCACCCGACCAAGGATTATGCAAAGACGTCTGGTCTGAACCTACCGTAACAAAAACCTCTTGTTCATAATAAGCCTCCCACACGTCCACTACATTACCGATATAGGCCAGTGAAACCACTTCTTCATTTTGAATAGCCTGCTTCACACGGATTATAAGCTCCTGTATATCTTCATGCAGTTCATCTACCCAGCCTTGTTCATGTCTTTTGCGTGCTGCTGCAGGATTTACTTCCGCACATACGGTGACACAACTAGCGATATTTCCCGCTTTCGGTTGCGCACCACTCATACCTCCTAACCCCGAAGTAAGGAATACTTTGCCCCGCGAATTATCTCCTTGCTTCAGATGCTTACGAAAAGCATTCATCACGGTAATGGTTGTACCATGTACAATCCCCTGTGGACCGATATACATATACGAACCTGCTGTCATCTGTCCATACTGGGTAACGCCTAGGGCATTGAAACGTTCCCAATCATCTGGTTTGGAGTAATTAGGAATCATCATTCCGTTGGTCACGACGACCCTTGGAGCCGAAGCCGAGGAAGGGAACAAGCCCATTGGGTGTCCTGAATACATGTGCAGTGTCTGTTCTTCTGTCATCTTTGCCAAATATTGCATCGTCAACAGATACTGTGCCCAGTTTTGGAATACAGCACCGTTGCCCCCGTAGGTAATCAGCTCATGCGGGTGTTGTGCCACTGCAGGATCCAAATTATTCTGTATCATCAACATAATTGCTGCCGCTTGGCGGCTTTGCGCTGGATACTCTTCTATTGGCCGGGCATACATCGCATATGTCGGGCGAAAGCGATACATATAGATACGTCCATAGCTTCTCAACTCTTCTAGAAAATCTGCCGCTAGTTCCTCATGCCATACTGCAGGAAAATAACGCAGTGCGTTTGTAATAGCCAATCGCTCCTCATCTTTTGTAAGTATCGGCTTACGCACCGGAGCATGGCTCACCGAAGTGTCTAAGGCCACTTTTGCAGGCAATTGATTCGGTATACCTTGTATTATTTCATCTTTAAACTTCTGCATGACTATTTTATATTAGATAGAACCTCTGCCCCATTCTTCCAGACAGCCGATGGCTGTAATGCACCTTGTAGGTAAGTGATATTCTGATAATTATTTGTATCATAAATGACGAAGTCGGCCAACTGCCCTTCGACCAATCGACCTCTATCGGAGAGATCCAAGGCCTGTGCCGCTCTAAAAGTAACTGCGGCCAACACTTCAGCATTGGAAAGTTTTTCCATAGTCGCGAGAATACTGGCCGATGCGATAAGCTGTCCCATAGGCGCGGAACCAGGATTCCAATCTGTTGCAATCGCCAATGAAGCACCTGCGTCCAATAAACGCCTAGCAGGTGTAAATGCACAACCGATCCCCAATGAGGCTGCTGGCAACGCCACAGCTACCACATCCGAATCGGCAAGCAATGCAATCTCCACATCTGTTGATGCTTCCAAGTGATCGGCAGATACTGCATCAAAAGCAACAGCGACCTCAGAACCAGAGGTGCTAAATTGATCGGCATGTACGGTAATCATAAAGCCCATATCTTTAGCTACTTGGAAATAATCCTGAATATCTTCTGCTGAAAAAGCAGTCTGTTCTATAAAGGCATCGATACGTCCAGTCAATTTTTCTTCCTTCAACGTAGGGAAAAGTTCCGTAGCCATAATCGCAAGATATTCTTTTGCCGTCCCTTCAAAATCCTTCGGTTTCATATGCGCAGCCAAGCAAGTAGGGACTAAGTCCATTGCCAATTCAGCATTAGCCTGCTTAATTGCCCGCAGTGTTTTCAGCTCTTCGCCTCTATTAAGCCCATAACCACTTTTAACCTCCACGGTAGTAATTCCTTGTTGCAAAAGATAGCTCGCCCTACGTTTTGTCAATTCCTTCAATTCGTCTTGTGTCGCCTCACGTGTATGCTTGACCGTACTCCAAATACCTCCACCCGCTTGCGCAATTTCCAAATAGGAACTTCCAGCATTACGCATTGCAAAATCATTAGCTCGGTTGCCCCCAAAAGCGATATGCGTATGGCAATCAACAAAAGAAGGTAAACACACCTTATCCTCTGTAATCAACTGCACCTCTACTGCGCCTCCTACCTGACTACGGAGAGCTTCAAAATTTCCGACGGCTTTGACTTTCCCATTTTCGATCCATAAACCGCCCTGTTCGATGACTTCCAGCTGACTGTCGTCCAGTGCACCTTTTAGGGGCAAATCACGCATGGTCAATAACTGCCTAAAAGGACCTATAAGTATTTCATTCATGCCTAATAGTTTTCAAAATATTCAACACCTGAACCAAAATATGCGTTATCCACAGTAGCTTTAGCTAGTTCAACCAGTTCGCCCGATTTCACTAAGGCTAATGCCTTCTCCAAAATATCCTGCATCGGTTGATCTTCTTCCAGATGAGGAATGTGCTTGCGGATATGTTGATGTAGAGCTTCAACAACGGCTGTAGATTTCAATGGACTATGAAAATCTTTAGCTTGGGCCGCACAAAGCAACTCTACACTTAATATCTTATCCACATTGTCAATAACCTGTAACAACTTTCGACCGGATATCGAGCCCATACTCACATGATCCTCCTGCCCCATCGAAGTCGGTATACTATCTGCCGAAGCGGGGAAACAAAGCCCTTTATTCTCGCTAGCTATAGCTGCAGTAGTATACTGCAAAATCATAAAACCTGAGTTTAGACCTGTTGACTTCATCAACAATTTAGGCACCCCATTTGTTTCTCCTTCTAGGGAAAGATATACCCTACGATCGGAGATATTCCCCAATTCACTAACAGCAAGTGTTGCATAATCCAACGGAAGTGCGATAGGCTGTCCATGGAATGAGCCTCCACTTATAGTCAACTCACTATTTATAATGATTGGATTGTCTGTTACAGCATTAATCTCGGTTTCAATAATTTCTTTAAAATGGAGCCAAGCATTGCGGGATGCACCATGCACCTGTGGTATGCAGCGCATCGAATACGGATCCTGTACTCTAGAGCAATTTTTATGTGACTCTAAAATTGCAGATCCCGACAAAAGGTTATATATCGTAGAAGCTACAAATACATTTCCTTTGTAAGGTCTCAACTGATGTAACTCGCTAAAAAACGGCTTGATGGAGCCATTTAATCCCTCAATCATTAGCGTTGCGATCAAATCCGCATTATTCATCAACCTGTTCATCTCGACAACAGCCTTCACACCATGTGCAGCCATAAACTGTGTTCCGTTGATTAATGCTAAGCCTTCTTTAGCTCCCAACGCGACAGGCTTCATCTGCAATTCGTTCAAGACATCGGCCGTATTACAGACTTCACCTTTGTAAAACACCTTCCCAAGACCAATCAAAGGCAAGAATAGATGCGACAATGGTGCTAGGTCACCAGAAGCGCCGACCGAGCCTTGTTTCGGCACAACCGGAACGACATCATTCTGAATATGCCAGATAATACGTTCTACCGTGCTTAATTGCACACCCGAGAAACCTTTGGACAACGCATGTACCTTCAAAATCATCATCAACTTGGACAGTTCCTTTTCAATGGGCTCTCCTACTCCCACAGCATGGCTCATCAGGATGTTCTCTTGTAGCTTACGGGTATCATTGGCGTCAATCAATGTTGTACAAAGCGGACCAAAACCTGTATTTATGCCGTACACCACCTTACCTGAATCCACAATTTCCTGCACATAGCCTGCACTTTTCTCTATATCCTTTATTACTTCTTCTGTTAAGATTCCTTCAACTGTACCTCTTGCTATACCTAAAGCAATGGAGCTCTGTAAAAAATCAACTCCGTATTTAAATGTGTTCATCTGATCTTTCGTTTTATCTCAAATTTAACAGCTATATTTGATAACTGGTAATACCATTTAAGTCAACTATTAATAACTATGAATTATCAAATAGAACTTCGACACCTCCATTACTTCAAGGTTCTAGCCGAAGAACTTCATTTTCGTAAAGCTGCAGATCGGCTTTTCATCTCCCAGCCTGGACTGAGCAGACAGATTAAACAGATGGAAAGTATCTATAGGACTACACTCTTTGAACGAAGTAAGCGTGCCGTGCAATTGACTGAGGCCGGCAAATACCTTTTACAAGAAGTCGAACTATTGTTCAGCCAGCTCAGCAATATCCAAACACAGATTGAAAAGATTGCCGAAGGAAAGATAACATCGCTCAAATTAGGATTTATTGGTTCTGCAGTACAGACGATGCTGCCCAAACTATTGGCTTCACTAAAGCAAAAACAGCCTTTGATCGACATCACCCTCAATGAACTCAGCAATGAGATGCAACTTGAGATGCTAGGACGCAATGAATTGGATTTTGGTTTTGTGCGTATCGATGGTACACCTCCCCACATAAAATCATTACCTATCTTGACCGAACACTTCGCACTTGTCATCCCAAAGAATCATCCGCTCAAATCAAAGCACAATCTTCAGCTGACAGACTTCAAAGATGAACCTTTCATCCTGTTTTCAAAAGCTTATAGTATTTCCTACTATGATCTGGTTATGAGTATATTTCGAGACCACGATTTTGTACCTCATGTCACCCTGCGTACAGTCAATGCCCTGAGTATATTCAATCTAGTATCTCAAGGACTTGGCGTAGCGATTGTTCCCTCTTCATTAAAAAACGGTTACAGTACAGATGTTGATTTTATCGAACTCGAACATATACGGCAGCGCACCACCCTTAGTCTAGTCTGGAATCAAGAGAACCGTAATCCTGGCGTACCAACATTACTTGAAGAGGTCAAAGAATTACTAAATTTGATTTAATTCGCTTAGCTTTCTATTGTTAAATCATACTTTAATAATAAGAGTTCCAGTTGATAGATGGTGAACTTTGCTTTTTTCACCTTATTGAGCTCCAGATCGAGAATCAGATTTGCAGATGTTCTGAAATCGACCTTTTCGATGTTTGTTCCTATAAAAGTAGCTCCTAATAAGTCGCACTCTATAAAAACACTTGCAGATAAGTCTGACTCACTAAAATCCACTTCACGTAAGGAACACTTCAAAAACCGCATCTTTTTTAGATTTGCTCCATAAAATATAGAATAGTCAAGCTGGCATTTTTCAAAAGAAAAAGAGAACATAAACTTGTTGAGCGAAGAGAAATCTACCCCCATAATCTTGCAATCCTTAAAAATAACATCGCGCAGTCCCACACCTCGCAAATTGGCCATAGATAGGTTGCAGGTTTCAAACGTACATTCTTCAAAATCATTGGTTCTTAGATCACTCTTAGAAAAATCACAGCCTACAAAATGGCAACGGACAAACTCCCTATTACGGAGTTCCTTCTCTGAATAATCGACCTGTTGAAAGGTTTTATCGGTATGCGTAATAATATCTGCACTCATATTCTATCCAATTTTCAAAACCTAATCAAGGTCTGTGATTCCCTGCTTAAGGTAGGAATTATTTCACTTGTTTTTCAAAAAGCCGTAACTTGAGTGCATAATTTTACACTCCATTTATGGAACTACGGCTGTTAGTGCATCCATTGTACAAAACGTAGTTATTTTTTAGTAAATACAATCTCATTATATATGAAGCGACTGATCAAAGCGAACTTTTACTTATTATTTATCTGCCTACTGCCTTTTATAGGAGTAGCACAGACCACTTCTACTCCATCCCCTAAATGGAAAGAAATAGAACGACTTATCTCCATCAGGAATTATGAGCAAATGCTGCCCGTCCTCGCAGACATTAAGGCCGAAGCCCGCCGCAAGGACAATTCAGCAGAATGGATACGCGCTATTGTTGCCGAAGGTCAGACAAAGAAGGTCAATCGTACCAATGACAGCTCGTTTGTCGAAATCGAGAAATATTTTCAGCAGCAGATCAAGCAGGCATCCGCAGTAGAAAAAGCAATACTGAATAATTTTTACGCGCTATTTCTTGCCTCTAATATAAACCGATACCTCAGCGACACAGACAATGACTTTATTGCGAGCGACAGCAAACAAAAAATAAAACATATCGATTCCTTATTCAACCTTTCTCTTGAACCAAAAGAGTCTTTACTCCAATCTCCTTTAGAAAAATGGGGGGACCTATTTGTCTCCATCCAAAACGTATCGTTATCCCCTACCTTATATCATTTTTTAGCGTACCAATACATCGATTTTCTCGCCACCTATCAGCGGGACAATGAAGACAAAGTAAATACGTTAAAACAAAACATTATTGCAATCAATCAAAGTAAGGGATACGCCAATGCGACGTCTTATGTCCTTTCGCTGAAACAGGGTAATTCCTATGGTCCTGCTCTTGAAACGGCAACCAACTACCTTAACATCATTGCAAAAAACAAAAGCGATTACAATGCTTATCTATTAGCTCAAGTAGCCGGAATCTACAATAGTCGGAATAACAAAAAGGAAGCTTTAGTATACATTAACCAAGCCTTAACAGAATATCCCGAGTCGGCTTGGATAGACGAAGCAAAGAACCTTTTAAAAGTAATCAAACAGGTTAACATCCAACTTACCGCCAAATCATTCGCTCCCGCCAATCAATATACACCGATTAGAATCAGTACCTCAAATGCAGACAGTCTGTACATTCGCGTCTACAATACCAGCAATACGCTCAAATCGTATCGAACTTTCGATGTTAAATATGATTCACTGACGCATCAGACGAGCTTAGATGCAAAACTTGTATATGAGGAGTCACTGTCGTTGAAGTCCTTTACAGACTATCAAAGCCATAGTACCCTGTACAAATTGAACCCGCTTCCATTTGGCAATTACACGGTTCTAGTATCCAACAACAAGAACTTTAAAGATGATGGTCTGTATCTCGAAGTCGTAAATCAGCAAATTATCATTTCCGACCTTTTTATTTCGGCCAGTCAAGATAAAGCCGATGACAATAGTACCTTATTTAAAGGACTATTACTAGACCGAATGTCGGGCAAGCCTTATACTGATCAAAAAATACAGTTGTATGAGCTGAACCGTTACAATACCCTTGATCTGGTTCAGGGACTACGCACCGATAAAAAGGGTGAGTTTTCGTATGCTTCTAAACAGCAACGAGAATTGGGTGATTACCTGCTCTATCTCCCACAGGAAAATCAATTGATCGACCTCAGTAAATTAAAAACCATAGGCCGTCATGTTTACAATAGACCGCAACCGAACGAAAGTAATCAAATTTCGATACAGACGCTGACAGATAGGGCTATCTACAGACCGGGACAACGCGTTTACTTTAAAAGCATCTTGTACAATAGTCACGCGCTATTGGGCAAAGTGATGGAAAAAGAAGAGCTAAAGATTTATCTACACGATGCCAATTATCAAAAAGTAGACTCTTTGACCCTGAGCAGCAATGCTTATGGTTCGACAAATGGGAGTTTTATTTTGCCCAACAAAACATTGGCAGGCGCATTCAGAATCGTAGTTCTACACAAGGGCAAAGAACAGGGCTCCCATTACTTCCAGGTCGAGGAATACAAAAGACCAACGTTCAAAGTAACATTTGACACGAACAAGGAGACTTATACGCTTCAAGACACCGCATTATTTACAGGTTCTGTAGAAATGTTGTCTGGAGCGGCATTGCCGGATGCAACGGTAAAATATAGCATCACGTTTTATAGCAGCAAGCTTCGTCAATATGTTACTTATATGGATTCCACCACAACCACTGATACGGCAGGAAAATTTGCGTTTAAGGTGGCGCTGACGGATTCCACTTTCAAGGGGCTGGATAACTTCTCCCTACAATACAATGCCGAGGTTACCAGTCAAAGTGGCGAAATGCAGGCTACAAGCGATCAGTACAATTTCTCTACTCGGCCGTGGCAGATTCAAGTCCAGACCACTGCTCGAATGGAGGAGAAAAAATGGAAAAATTTGACTATTAAGACCACCAATCAAAATCGCCAACCACTTCTGTTTTCTGGCAAGGTCAATATATACCGATTGAGTCAGCCAACGACAGTGATGACCAGAGAAAGTAGACAGATATTCGGCAACCTCGAATACCATCTCTTGAGTACCGAGGAATACGAAAGATATTTCCCGGCAATATTTGATCGGAGCCTATTACAAAAAGAGCAACAAAAAGAGTTGCTCGCGTCCTACGACTTCGACACACGCGACACCGGTTTGGTCCAGACAGACTCCAACCTATTTATCAAAGGGCGCTATATGATCGAAGCCATCAGCATACAAGATAGAGACACCATAAGAGCGACCAATTACGTACAGCTGTACGATGCCATCACTAAAAAAATCAGCAATAACGAGTTCTTGACAGCCAATACCGACAAGACAAACTATAGCATTGGGGACAAAGTCACCATCACCTATCAAACGGATGAAAAAAGTGCTAAATACCTCTATTTATTCAGTTCCCTTGGGACATCAAAAAGACCAACTCAACTATTGGCTATAAAAAATGGTCAAGCTACCTACACCTTCACGCTAGAAAAGGAGCTGGTATCGCCCAACATCTCTTTTACAGCCTTATTAGTGGCGAACAATAAATTGGCAATCACATCGACAGCCATACCGGTGATTCGACAAGACAAACTCTTACGGATTACTGCTAAAACATTTAGAGATAAAATTACACCCGGCCAAAAGGAAAAGTGGAGTTTCAGTATCGCGCAGAAGGACCTACCAGTATCCGAAGCAGAGGTATTGGCGACAATGTACGACAGCGCACTGGATGTATTCGCAAACAACAGCTTCCCATCGTCATTACCACTCCATACCCCTTATTTTGGTAACATCAATTATTACTACCTCCTTAACGGCTTCTATAAAGACGATTATTCCATCTCAATATTCTATAAAGACAATAGGCTACCGACCTTAGGAAACGGACTATCTCCCATTTATACCTATGGCCTATTCACTGGTCGGCTCCTAAACAACCAACAGTTTTTTAACGATTTCAACTCACTGGATGAAGTCGTCATCACTGCCAAAGGGGGACAAAAAAAGATGGTCTCTGGATTTGCTACTGGCACTGCAAGAGGTGTTGAACAGTCTTTGCAAGGTCAAACTACGAACATCACAATCCGAGGCACCTCTACTGTAGCAGGACAATCAACTCCACTATACGTTGTAGATGGGGAAATCCTTGAAGACTTTGTCCTTGAAAACTTCTCAGCAGACCAGATTGAAAAATTAGAAGTACTCAAAGATGCTGCGGCAGTAACTCTATATGGGGCCAAAGCGGCAAATGGGGTCATTCTTATCACCACCAAAGAAGGTAAAAGGAAACAAGACCAGTTGGATCAGGCACAGACTCGCACCAACTTACAGGAGACAGCCTTCTTCTTCCCGACGCTGTACACCGATGCCGAGGGCAATATCAATTTCGAATTTGACAGTCCCGAAGCACTCACTAAATGGAAATTGCTCTTATTTGCGCACCGTAAAGATCTTACATCCGGTGACGCGACATTCATCAGCCAAACACAGAAACAGCTGATGGTACGTCCTAATCTACCTCGGTATTTCAGAGAGGGGGATGAAATCACACTGAAAGCACAGGTACAGAATATAAGTAAGCAAGCATTGAAAGGCAATGCACGGATTGAAATACTTAACCCAGAAAACGATACAAACATTACCAATCTATTTTTGGCAGGAAACAGCTTGACGGCTTTCGAAGCCCCAGCCACAAACAATAGCATTGTCGAATGGAAACTTAAAGTACCGGCACATATACCTACAGTACAGATTAAAATCGTAGCCGCTACGGATTCATTTTCTGATGGTGAAATCGTAGAATTACCGATACTTTCCAATAAGGTATTAATTTCGGATACGGAAAAAATAATACTGAAGCCTAGAGAATCTAAAGATTACGACCTAAACAGCGCGGGAAAAGACAATCTACATGCTAAAGTACAAATACAGCGTAATCCTATTCTAGAAATTATCGCAACGCTAGACTATCTGAAAAACTATCCATACGAATCCACCGAACAGAGTGGCAGCAAGTGGTTTGGTCTGAAGATGGTACAATATATAGAGAAGAACTATCCAGAGATTGCCACTTACTTCAAAACACTAGACAAGAATCAAAACAAAAGCAAGCTAGAAGAAAACAGCAGTCTAAGCGCGTTGAAACAAGAGGAAATGCCTTGGTTACGAGCCATAAAAAATGAAAAGGAAAAATTAGCTGCTATTGCCACCCTTTTCAATAGCGACATCCAAGGAGAAATTAACTCCGTAGAAAAAAAGATGTTCCAGAACCAAATTGCCGAAGGAGGGTTCAGCTGGCTTCAAGGAGGAAAAGTAGATAATCTCATCTCTATACGTATGCTCGAAATCGTGGGAAAAGTGCTCCATCTCGACCATAGTCTAGTGGGTTCGGACATGCGACATGCAATGGAAGGCCTCACCCAATACCTAGACCAAGACAGTAGCATCTTTAGTCCAAAGGCATCTGTAGAACTCGCTCTGAGTTACCTCTATGCCCGCCATTACTGGACAAGTTATTTCAAACCTCAGGGCAACAGCATCCAACAGCTCACCAATAAATTGGTAAAATCTCCGGAAGTGACCGCCAAAGGATCGGCAGGTTTAGCAGCCAAAGCATGGGTAGTCAACCAATTGTATGGTAACGCCAAACAATCAAATGAATTAAAGAACAGAATCAGCCAAGAGGTTGTCCATGATAAAGACAGAGGAATGTATTGGCCGAGCAACGACCGTACTTATAATGCCGTAAGTATGCAGTCGTACCTTGTTGAAGCTTACAAGCTAAACGCCCCTTCTCAGCTTCAGGCCATAACCCAATGGTTATATTATAAAAAACAAGTAAATCATTGGAACAGTACCTGGATGACCGTCGATGCCATCTATGCGCTACTAATTGCGAATAATCCGGATGACTTTAGCTTGGATAACAAGGTAAATGTACTTGTTGACCGCCAACAGGCTGACACTAAAGCTATCGCATTGGGCCAAGTATCACTAGATTTCGATCGGTCTGCACTGGAAAAAGACAAACAGCTTACTATTCAAAACAACAACAATAGAACGATATACGGCGGGATCTATCACCAGTATTTTGTTCCGCTTTCCGAAGTGAAGCGCAACACCAATGCCCTCTCTGTTCAGAAGCAATACCTGGTAGAACGCAACGGGACTTGGGTAGAGACCAAAGAGGCTAGACTGGGTGAGCGTATCAAAGTTAAGATCATTGTTATAAATGATGCTCCACTACAATACGTTCATCTAAAAGACAGCCGCCCATCGGGTGTGGAGCCAATCTATCAACCTTCGGGATACCGTTGGTGGCAAGGGTATTATTTCAGCATGAAAGATGCTTCGACCAACTATTTCTTTGACCATCTAGGAAAAGGAAAAAGAGAGTTTGAATATGAAATAAAAACAAACAATATCGGCATATTCAACTCAGGGATAAGTAGTATTGAATGCATGTATGATCCGACAGTGAATGCGAGATCGGCGAACATACAACTCGTCATCGTGCCTTAACGCACTTGTATAATAGACGCAAAAAAGGGGCGCTCAACAAACACAGTTGGCGCCCCTTTTTAGTAAACAGACTCAAGTTATGTATTTTTTATATCTATCGAGACAACCTTTTCTTTAGGCACTTCCTTATCCTTCTTAGCCGATGTCAGGCTGTGCCCCCCGAGTATTGGTGCTATGACCAAACCTACCAAACAAGTAAGTTTGATTAAGATATTCATAGAGGGGCCCGATGTATCTTTAAAAGGATCTCCTACTGTATCTCCCGTTACAGCCGCTTTATGTGCTTCCGACCCCTTATAGGTCATCTCACCATTTATTTCTACCCCTGCTTCAAACGACTTTTTCGCATTGTCCCATGCTCCTCCGGCATTATTCTGGAATATAGCCCATAATACGCCTGATACAGCCACTCCTGCCATATAGGCCCCCAGAGCTTCAGGTCCCATAATAAAACCAACCAGAATCGGGGTGATAATAGTTAAAGCCCCGGGCAACATCATTTCGCGTAGCGCTGCTTTGGTCGAGATCTCCACACATTTATCATACTCCGGCTTACCTGTCCCCTCCAATATCCCTGGTATTTCACGAAACTGCCGACGTACCTCGTTGACCATATCCATCGCTGCCTTACCTACAGATTGCATCGCTAACGCCGAAAACACCACGGGTACCATACCACCGATAAAGAGAGCCGCGAGCACATCCGCCTTAAAGATATTGATACCATCTATTCCCGTAAAGGTGACATAGGCCGCAAATAAAGCAAGAGCAGTCAAGGCTGCAGAAGCAATAGCAAACCCTTTTCCTACTGCCGCAGTTGTATTACCGACCGAATCCAACACATCGGTACGTTGACGGACCTCTTTTGGCAACTCGCTCATTTCGGCAATACCCCCAGCATTGTCAGCAATAGGCCCGAAGGCATCAATAGCAAGTTGCATCGCTGTAGTAGCCATCATCGCAGAAGCTGCAATAGCGACTCCATAGAATCCAGCTAGCGCATAAGACCCCCAGATAGCAAAAGCAAATAATAAGACCGACGAAAAGGTCGATATCATCCCCGTAGCTAGACCAGCGATAATATTAGTTCCCGCTCCCGTTGATGAATTCTGCACAATGTTAAGAACGGGCTTCTTCCCCAATCCAGTATAGTACTCCGTAAAAGCAGAAATCATTCCTCCAACAGCTAACCCCACCAACGTTGCATAGAAAATATTCATCCGAGGTATATCCTTCAAGCCTTCACCAAAAAAATTCATCTTTATCACCTCCGGAAGCATGTACCGAATCAAGAAAAAACAAGCCACAACCGTCAGAATAATAGAGACCCAATTGCCCATATTCAACGCCTTCTGCACTTGAGCTTCCTTCGCATCGTTGCTCGATACTTTCACAAAGAATGTACCGATGATTGAAGCCAGTATGCCTACTCCGGCAATCACAATAGGCAGTAAGATCGGCCCCATTCCTTGAAACGCATCCGTATACACTGTTCCTGATGCTTCACTCATATCTTTGATCACATAATTGCCTAATACCATAGAAGCCAGCACCGTCGCTACATAAGAACCAAAAAGATCGGCCCCCATTCCGGCCACGTCTCCCACATTATCTCCTACATTATCTGCTATTGTTGCTGGATTACGCGGGTCATCCTCAGGGATACCTGCTTCTACCTTACCGACCAAATCAGCGCCCACATCGGCCGCCTTCGTATAAATACCTCCACCAACACGCGCAAATAAAGCTATTGATTCTGCTCCTAATGAGAATCCTGCCAATGCCTCCAATACTACCGTCATTTCGCTATAAAAGCTACCATTTCCAGATACAAACATTTTGACGAATAACAGGAAGAAGATGTTCAATCCCAACACAGCCAATCCGGCAACACCCAGCCCCATCACAGTCCCTCCCGAAAAGGAAACTTTTAAAGCCTGTGGCAGGCTACTACGGGCAGCCTGTGTAGTGCGGACATTCGCACTCGTCGCGATACGCATGCCGATATTTCCGGCCAATGCCGAAAAGAAAGCACCAAACACAAAAGCGATTACGATAATCCAATGGGTAGTCTCTACCAATGTAGAAACAAAAAATAGGGCGAGCGAAGCAATAATCACAAAAACTAAAAGAATACGATACTCCGCTTTCAGAAAGGCCATTGCCCCCTCTTGAATGCTCTTTGAAATGGCTTGCATCCGGTGTTCACCCGAATCTTGCTTTTTTACCCAACTTGACTTGGATAGCATAAATAATAAACCGAGCACAGCAAGGGCTGCTGGTAGGTAAATGATAAGGTTCTCCATAAACTGTTTATTTTGGTTACTAGTTAAAGCTATCATTTTTTTTTGACAACCAAAAACCTTTAACACTTTCTTTTTGAGACCCTTCTGATAAAAAAGAGATTAATTTGTAAGCCAGTAAAATTGGGAATTACGCTCTTCAACCTTGCCCAAATCAACTAATGCACGTAATACCTGGATCCGTTTGCTTTCGTCTCCAACAGGAATTGCATCAACTAGTTCGTGCAATCCCAAAGGCTTCTCCAGCAATAGAACCCGTATTTCCTGCTCTATTTTATCTGCCTGTACTGCTTTAAAATCCCGTGTCAGGCACAGATCACAGACTCCACAGACATCGGAACCCAATTCACCAAAGTAGGATAATAGTGCCTGGCTACGACATGTTTTTTCATCCAAATAGTGGTATAGCGCTTTAACCTGTTGCTCGCGAATCTGCCTCCGCTCACGGAGAAAGTCAGCATCAATGTACAGATTTTTATAATCCACCCGGCTTTGCAAAAATTGAAGTTGAGGTTTGTCGGTACTTTTTAAATAAGATGCAATCTGTTGTTTTTCCAAACCCTGCAACAGCTCTACAATCACCTCATAGGGCAGTTTCAGCTTTTTTGCAAATTCGTATTCATTGATAGGTACATAAAAGTCAAAGACACCTCCATAAGTACGTAGCACCGCTTTGATGATAGGATCATATTTAGCCGACTGAACCTGAAATTTATAGAGTTCCTGAAAATCTATTTCAAATTTTAACCGAGAAGGTATATAGACTGCTTCTGACAATGCCAGCCATCCATCACGCTCTAAGAATTTTAGTGCACTCAAGGTCTGCAGCAGATCCAATCCATATTTTTTACTGAACTCGACAATATCAAAATCAAAAAAACTTCCTTTCCCTGCGCCATAGGCAATCTGATAATAATTTGCCAAATAATAATAAACCTGCTGAATAAAGGTTATCTCTGGAAAACTATTCTCCAGACTTGTCCACAGTTTATCCCTATCATGCCGCTGATACAACAGTACCGGAAATGCCTTCTTACCATCTCGCCCGGCCCGCCCTGCCTCCTGATAATAGGCCTCCAAAGAGTCAGGTATGTCCAAGTGGATAACGAATCGAACATCAGACTTATCGATTCCCATACCAAAAGCATTTGTTGCGACAATAACCCGGGTCTTGTTCGAAAACCAAGCATCCTGCTTTATGGCACGCTCTTTCATACCAATACCAGCGTGATAATAATCGGCTGGCACGCCATGATTCAGTAAGAAACGGGCAACCTCTTGCGTCTCTTTTCGATTCCGTACATATACTACGCCCGTTCCACCGACCTTCTTCACGATACGTAGCATGCGCCCCATCTTATTCTCCTCCTCCAGCGCCATATACGCTAAATTGGTCCGTGCAAAGCTGCGCTGTAAAACATTAGGCGTTGTAAATCCTAATTTTTCTTGAATATCGACCACCACATCTGGCGTCGCTGTTGCCGTCAATGCCAAAAAAGGAACTTTCGGATGCAATTCGCGAAGCGTTGCAATCTGCAGATAAGAAGGTCGAAAGTCGTATCCCCATTGTGAGATACAGTGCGCTTCATCGATAGCCCAGAGATTGACTTTCATATAACGAAGACGTTCTCTCACCAAATCAGAATATAAACGCTCGGGTGCTAAATAAAGGAATTTCGTTTTTCCAAAAATACAATTGTCCAGTGCAATGTCCACCTCACGATATCCCATCCCAGAATAAATAGCTATCGCTTCTATTCCACGACTGCGGAGCTGTTCTACCTGGTCCTTCATCAATGCAATCAACGGACTTATGACGACACAGATACCTTCCTGCAACAGTCCTGGCACCTGAAAACAAATAGACTTTCCCCCTCCTGTGGGCATTAAAGCAAGGGTATCCCGACCTCTAAGGACAGAATCGACAATATCTTCCTGTAAAGGCCGGAAGCTATCATATCCCCAATACTGCTTTAATATAGAAAGACTATTTTCAACCATATTTCATTCTTCATCCCAAACATAAGCAAAATTATTTTTGAGTATATACATCTGCTCTTCAAGAATAGCTTTATCAGATTGAATAATTTCTAAGGATTTATCCGAATTACTACCATCAATTATAAATATTGGAATATTCGCGCATCTTCGCACAATATCTCCTAGAATGTTATTGTTGTTTTTACGCCAAATGATAATATCAACGTCGATTAATGTATCTACAAGCTTATTCTCTAAAACGAGTATCTTTTTACCGCCTAGCGACAATATATAATTCTGCCTACCTTTGAATGGCAACCGCGCGTATTCAATCTGTTCATCCGAAGAAAACTGACGTAAATCGGGCAGAACAGAAAAGCGACTACCACTATACATCAAAGAATCAAAAGTAGAATGTAATACCACCTTGCCATTCTTGATTTGTGCAATAGCCAAATCTGAACGAACATTATAAATACGTCCCCCACTATATTCCGACCTCCTAATATACTGTACACTATTCAGCAACGAAAACAAAGTGAGGCATGTCATGCCCCAAAAAACCGCTTTTCTATTCCTAAAATTCCAAGCCCAAATCATGAAAAACAATATCACTAAACTAAGAAAGACCTGAATGTCATTCCATATAATTCCCTTAAGCACAGCATAGGGCAAGCCTTCTAGGAACTCTAGTCCATAGACAGAAAAACGCAATAAAGCCTGCAGCACGATTCCAATATAGCTATTGATGACATCAAAAGGACACAAAGCCAGTGATATCCCAAGATACATAATGCCTGTACTAGGAAGTGCTATAAATAAATTGGCTGGAATAAAGTATGTTGGGAATTGCCCAAAATGATATAAGATAATAGGAAGTGTAAACAGTTGAGCAGCTACAGAAATATAAATATATTCTACAATCACTATCAACCATCTATTCCGTGGCATGTAGAGTCTTTTTAGTAAAGGATGCAACAACAATATACCCAGGACTGCTAGATAGGACAATTGAAACCCAATATCAAATAAACTTTTAGGCATAAACAACATAATAAAGAATGCCGATGCAAATAAAGTATTAAGAGTCACCTGCTGCCGATTGACCGCAATGGATATAATAAAAAATGTAATCATAATACCTGCTCGAAGGATAGGAGGGCTCATACCAGTAAGAATAACATAAAACCATATCGCTCCTAGAATAAACACGTTGCGAGAATATCTCCCAAACGGGAAATATCCCATCCATCTCAAGATCAACGTTAATAATCCAAACACTATCGCCACGTGCAAGCCAGATACACTCAATATATGAACAGTACCGGTATTTGTAAATGCATTAACCATACGTTCATCCATTTCAGAACGATACCCAAAGATTAAAGCCACAGCTAATTGAAATGCCTGAGGATTATCAATAAACCGCAAAAATTTATTCATCATCTCCTCTCTGAAAAACAAAGCTTTTGCTAAAATAGGATGACCTTTACCCCTATCTACTTTCTTCACAAAATCGGCCAAGATAAAAGACTGAAACCAAATATCTTGATTCTTAAGATAGTTCTGATAGTTAAATTCTCTGGGGTTGGAGGGACCTTTTATGGACTGAAAACGATTTGGCACGTGTAAAAGATCTCCATAGCCAAAAGTTATATCCTGCACAGAATCTAGCGCTATACTTACCATCAACTTCCCTACTGTTCGTATCTGCTCATCTCCACGAACCACCGAGTGTACCACAGCGGGAAATCTATACGTCTTCCCTTTAACCTGAGGTTCATCATCCACCACAATCAAAAGGCTATTTCCAGTCACATTTGAAAAATGCAAAGGCTGATAGGATGGCATAGTACGCACTGTCAACCAAACACCAAGCACAAGCCACATCGCATAAAAAGATAGCGTAAACAGAATTCTCGCAAAGCCAAACCTACGTATCTGATAAATTAAGAGCTGTAAACCCAACAGTGCAATAAACAAGAAGCTCCAAAAAGAAAAAACATCAAGCCTAACATAATATCCAGCACATATGCCAATCGCAAAAGCCACAAATGGTCTAAACATCGGAACACTACCCAATTGTAACCCAAGAATATTATTCTTCACCATTGCCATCGGACTTGTATTTTTAAATCAGACCTCTTATTTCCCGAAATCAATTCCAATCCCGCGCCGATATCGCTCCGATTAAAATAATAGGTCATAGCATATCTCCCCCATAAATCTAAATTCTTTACTATCTTATAGCGCATATTTAGATAACCGCGCATCCCTTTGTCATAATACATCGGAAACCCCGATGCGTAGAGAACATCATTTTCATAAGCGTATATCCGGGAATCATAATCTTTGGTGTCAAAATAAGCCACTCGCGTATTAAACTGCAGCCGGGGCCGTCGCATCTGCCAAAAAGCGTCCTGATAAAACAAGAAGCCCTTACTCTTATTGGATTCTTCTTTAACGAACAACATCATCTCAGCTCGCGAACGTATACGCCAACTATCATTTAGTTTATATTGCAGATCAATGCGAAATTGATTCCGATTGACATCTGCCAACATATTTGTGTTACGTCCTTCCAAGGAGATATTCTCCTGCTTTAGTCGATGCCGATATCGAAGTGTCAACTTTCCCACTTTATACCAGGTGTAGGTAAATTGACTTAATAAATCGGTACCAGCACTCGGTGCGTCAACGCGATAGCGTAACCAAGGAAATTGAAAAACATCGACATAATTGACCCACTCCACCTTTCTACTAGGGTGATAAACCACTCCTGTATATACCCCTTTTTCATTAGCGACCTGGCCTCCCTCACCTAAAGACTGTCCATAGATACTATAATAATTTCGTTGATAATTCCTATAATTAGCAAATAAGGATAGCTTGGAATGTAGACTGGCTATCACCCCATTATTGGTAGCCCAACCTCCCCCAAAACTATAAGCTGTCTCACCAAAAAAATAATAGTTCCGAAAAGTGTAATTGTAATTACCTCCTATTAAGTGTAGACTCGTTCCCTGAAAATCAAACTTTTGACGTAGATCATCGCCTCTTATTTTTAGACCATCGTATGTCGACCCCATATAGGTAAGACCAACCTTCAACCTCCTGTACCTATACGTCACATGGCTACCATACACGACTTGTCCAATTGCTCGTCTATAGATTTGCTCTGTAGGTGTACGATGCAGACCAGAACGGCTTATCGTAGTGATAAGCCGATTTCCATCCAGTTCTTCGACTTTTCCTGAGAGCCGATTGTAAGCACCGAAGGGAATCCATGTAAACGCCCCTCGTTCGACAGCGGCGGCTATTCCTCGTTGAAAATTACTTTCATTCATCGAAGAATACGGCACAAGCCCCTGCCCTTGCCGAGCTACACTGCCTATCCAAGCCCCCTTGCCAAAACTCAAGCCATTCCAGGAAATAAGCCCTTGCCCAAACTGGAGTGCATAATCACCTATGACGAGCTTTTTAACATGCTTACTTAATGCCCTCACCTCAATATGTCCCGAATAAAAATCAAATCCGTCACGTTGCTTTTCCTTCAAAAAAGGTTCACCTGCATCCTTTTCCATATTAATAGCTATTCGAATCTGATTGTCATAATTCCAACGGTAGCGAAGCGCGTAGCGATTCGCATCTCCCAAATACCTATTTTTATCCTCATCCCGTATCTCATATCCCTTTGCTCGTTCTAGATTACGGCCATAGCGCATCATCATCATATGCTCATCTTTGTCCATAATCGTTCTAAAGTCTAAGCCCTTAAAAGAAGTTGGAGTAGCAATATAGACGAAAGGAAGTATTCGTTGAATCGTTTCGGTATTAAATCCTTTGATAGCCTGAAGCTCCAGTATATTAATAAATTCACCGGATTTGGTCCGATGAAAAATCAAGTTATCGATCTGCTGAGGTGATAGGAAAAAGAGTGAAGTAAGTTCGGCTTCACTTGCGGTATTGAGATTTAACGGCTTTTTCAAATAATAATTTAATTTCTCCGAAATCTCACTGATATCTACGTCTTCTCCCAATTCTTCTTGAACCTGTTCCAAAAGAAGTTCTGCCACCTCCTCTTCTTGCGCCAGAGTGCGATCAGGCAATAAGCCCAATGCCACTACAAAAAATACAAGTCTAAAAACCATAAGCCAAGGATAACTGAGGAGAAGCTCCTAACCGCGTATGGAAAGACGAAGAAATATCACATAACAATTTCCCCAAGGTAATCCCAATTCCGGTAAAATACTGCATTGGCACCAAAGTTGCCCCACCTCTTAAAATAATTAGATTATCGATATGATAAGCAATTCCAAATCGAGGGTCAATTTCATGGAAAGCATTGTAGTAAACATCCGCCGTAAACAATACCTCTTTAGATATATTAAACAACAATCCTGCTCCAACCTCCCTCGTAATGTGTTGATCTATAGTATCGTCAAATCGGGAAGCAGTAACATTACGGAGCAAAAGACCGAGAGACAGTGAGTTACTGACATTAAGATGCGCCCCTAAATCCAAAGAAAGCGTATTATCTCCCCCATAGCCTTTAACATGATATTGATGATAGTTCGTTGATACCGATGTAGAAAAAGCGCCACCAAATGTCCGCACATAAATTGCCCTCAGCGTCAATAGAGAGGAAGTAGCTTTCAACCCATAGTTATTAACAGCAAGACCTAATGCGTTGGCCCGTCCTAAAGGTAAAGCAGCTAATAGTGCCTGTGCCCGGATATCATTTGTTAAAAAATGGGGTTGATACCCTACTCCAATATGAGGCCGTCGTAATTGGCCGATTACCGCTGCATTGGCAGTTAGACCATAAACCGAAGGCACCGCCAATCCTGTATTCGCCATGCCCTGCATGGGGGCTCCATAAAATTCTTGCGAACACACGTCTACGCAAAGAAAAATCAAAAATAATATCACACTTGACCTCATAGTGTAAATAATTGGTTGTCACTAATTTACAAAAACAATTCCACAATAAAAAAATGACATGCAATTCAACTATTTTCAAACAAGAGCTCCAACTAGCCGACCGATACAAAAAAAGCCAGATAGTAAACTATCTGGCTCTCCATATAATGACAAGATTCCGTTAGGTATCTATCTTTGCATATTTTGCATTTCTTTCGATAAACTCTCTTCGCGGAGCAACTTCGTCACCCATCAACATAGAGAATACACGGTCAGATTCTGCTGCATTTTCTATCGTTACCTGACGTAGAGTACGCTTCTCTGGGTTCATTGTCGTTTCCCACAGCTGCTCTGCGTTCATCTCTCCAAGTCCCTTATAACGCTGTACGTGTACAGAATCTTCTTTACCAGTACCTTTCAGACGCTGTATCGCAGCTACACGTTGATCTTCAGTCCAAGCATACTCTGACTCCTTCCCTTTTTTGACCAAATACAATGGTGGAGTAGCGATATAGATATAACCTTTCTCGATCAATTGGCGCATATAACGGAAATAGAATGTCAGAATCAAGGTAGCAATGTGGCTACCGTCGACGTCCGCATCCGTCATGATAATAATCTTGTGATACCGTAGCTTAGCCGTATTCAATGCTTTAGGATCCTCCTCTGTACCAACAGACACCCCCAAGGCCGTAAACATATTCTTGATTTCTTCACTCTCGTAAATCTTATGCTCCATAGCCTTTTCCACGTTCAGGATTTTACCGCGTAGTGGCATGATAGCTTGGTAATTACGATCACGTCCTTGTTTGGCCGTCCCCCCCGCAGAGTCTCCCTCGACGAAGAAAATCTCACATAAAGCAGGGTCATTACTTGAACAGTCAGCCAATTTTCCAGGAAGCCCAGATCCACTCATCACCGTCTTACGTTGTACGAGCTCACGCGCTTTACGCGCTGCGGCTCTAGCTTGAGCGGCGATGATTACTTTCTGCACGATAACTTTAGCTTCTCTTGGATTCTCTTCCAAGTATACGCCTAAGATCTCTCCCACAGCAACATCTACTGCCCCCATTACCTCAGTATTCCCTAGCTTCGTCTTAGTCTGACCTTCAAATTGTGGTTCCGCAACTTTTACAGATATAACAGCTGTCAATCCCTCTCTAAAGTCATCACCCGTCACCTCAACTTTTGAATTCTTCAATAGCCCAGACTCATCTGCATATTTCTTCAAAATACGCGTCAGACCTCTACGAAATCCAGCGACGTGTGTACCGCCCTCTATCGTATTGATATTATTGACATAAGAATGCACATTCTCAGAGTACGTATCGTTGTATTGGAAAGCTAATTCGACCGGAATCCCTTGCTTAATACCTTCCAAATAAATTGGATCAGGAATTAAGGAAGTACGATTACCGTCCAAAAACTTGACAAACTCTTGAAGTCCCCCCTCAGATAAAAATACATTCTTTTTCTCTGTACCATCTTCATTGGTTTCACGTTCGTCCAACAACGTAAGGGTGATTCCTTTATTCAAAAAAGCAAGCTCACGTAGACGGTTAGCTAATGTATCATAGTTATAAACAGTAGTCTGTGTAAAGATCTCTGGGTCCGGAGAAAATGTTACGATAGTGCCTGTAACATCCGAAGTACCAACTTCTTTAACATCATACATCGGTTTTCCCTTTTCATACTCTTGGTTGAATATTTTTCCTTCGCGATGTACTTCAGCTTTCAGGTGTATAGACAAAGCGTTCACACAGGATACCCCCACACCGTGAAGTCCTCCAGATACTTTGTACGTGTCCTTATCAAACTTACCACCGGCGTGCAACACCGTCATGACGAGCTCCAATGCGGATTTATTTTCCTTTTTATTTATACCAGTCGGAATACCCCTACCGTTATCTTTTACAGAAATTGAGTTGTCCTTATGGATAGTTACATGGATATCATTACAGTAACCTGCAACAGCCTCATCGATAGAGTTATCAACAACCTCGTAAACTAAATGGTGCAAACCCTTGGGGCCCGTGTCCCCAATATACATGGATGGACGTTTACGTACCGCTTCTAACCCTTCTAATACCTGGATATTATCAGCTGAATACGTTGTAGGATTCTTTTTTTCTTCGCTCATGTAATATATTAATAACAGAAAAAATTAACTCTCAAAGTTAATAAAAATTAGGCACTTAAGCAAGTGTTCAGAAGGGCAAAATGGTCTTAAAAATTCTTTTTTTGCGGACAAAAAAGCGAAAAAGATGGATTTGTAATTTTTTTATAGTAGGTTTGTTTTTTCAACGAGAAAAGGACATAAAAGACATTGGCCCACAAGCGCCTCATCTTAAGAAGAAAGTCCGATTGAACGTTTAAACAAAGGCATAAAAAAGATTAAAATAGACAAAATAATGAATAGAATTTTAGCAAACTTATCAAAAGTTACTTTAGGGTTAATACTAGCAGCATCAATTACTTCTTGTAATCAAAATGCGTCCAATACGCCAGCTTCTAAAAATGATAGCACAGCTACCTCTCCAGCAAAAATTCAAGAGAAAATTGTCTATGTAAACTCAGATACACTTTCTGAGAAATATGTATACTTCAAGGACATCAAGTCTAAGCTTGAAGCTAAAGTGAAGAAAGCACAAACAGACCTACAGTCTAAAGGACAAGCCTTCCAAAGAGAAGTTGCGGAGTACCAACAAAAAGCAGCTACGATGAGTGCTTCTGACCGTCAAGCAACCGAAGAAAAATTAGCGCGCAAACAAGACGAATTAGGCAGATTAGATCAAAACGCATCTCAGTCTCTAGCACAGGACGAAGCTACAGAATTCAATGCGGTCTATAACGCGATTACAGAGTACTTGAAAAAGCATGCTGAAGAAAAAGGATATCAGTTCGTATTGACGTATTCTAAAACAAATCCTGCAGTAATCTATGCCGATTCTAAATTAGATATCACTAAAGAAGTGGTTGAAGCGTTGAACAAAGAATACAGCGCCAAGAAACCAGCAGAAAAGAAATAGTCAACATCTGCTATAAAATAAAGAGGGATTCAAACTTAATTTGAGTCCCTCTTTTGTTTTTAATAAACTGAAGATTTCAAGTTAACGGAAACTCATCCATCCTTGATAATATAAACCAATATGACTACTTTAATGGCAAATTAAAGCAACCTCTTATGGTAACATATATCCTACAGCACCCTGAAAGCAGTTTTGAATGGATTGACATATCCAATCCAAAAATAGAAGATTTCGCGGATCTGAAGGAAAAATACAAGCTCAATGATGCTTCTATAAAAGATTGTTTGGAAACGGGGCATCTTCCAAAAATTGAAGAATTCGACAACTACCATTTCCTAATACTACGATCAATTCCGAATAAATTTGATGAAGAATCAGACTCCTTGGTAGAAGTCACCGACCGTATTTCCCTATTTTACAATGAAAGTATTGTAATCACCGTGCACCGTAATCAAATCGATTTCCTCGAACGCCTTAAAACAATCGAGCGCTCCCACAGACGACTACAGTCCAGCAAAACACTAGTAAACGCTCTAGTATCGGATACACTTAAAACATTTGAAGATCTGGTCTTAGGAAAAATGGCCATGCAGCTTGATGAATACGAAGAGATTGTTTTTCTGCACCATCGAAGAAAGCCGTTTTTAAAGAAACTATACTATATCAAAAGGCAGATTGACGTAACTCGAAGCGTACTCACGCTTTATAAGGATATTGTAGATTATTTCCATATGCCAGAATACAAAAATATCTATACACAGGATTTAAGAGATTTGTTTTCAAGGACAAGTACACTCTTCCGCAACATCTCCGAAAACACTTCCCAGTTATTGAACATCTACTTCAATATCGAGTCCAACCATACCAACGAAATCATGCGGACGTTGACCATTATATCCGTATTTTTCATGCCTTTGACATTTATCGTCGGAGTATACGGAATGAATTTCGAGAATATGCCCGAACTGGAATGGGAATACGGCTACGCAGGCATATTAATCATCATGGCCCTACTGTCCGTACTAATCTATTATTGGTTCAAACGGAAAAGATGGTTATAGGTTAAATAAGCTTCTTAGATACCGTCGCCACAAACTCTTTAAGATAAAGCGGTTCAAAATAAATCAGGTCTTCAACCTCCTTACTCTGAAATTTACGAAACGCAATCCCACTTAAATAGGCTGACGAATGTTGGTATTCCCTATCTATTTTCACCTGCACATTGCCTTCGAACAGCTCTTGTAACTTATTTGCACCTGACCCAAAAAGCACTACATTTTTAGGAGCAAAAACATCAAACGTATTTACGTCGACTATAACGGCCTCCGTTTTTTGCAAACAATTCTTCTGCTCATCAAATGCCGCCATATACACTTCCATCCGCCTCGCATCCAACATCGGGATATAAACAAGATTGTCTTCTCCCGTGCGCTTTGCAATATACCCTTCGTACATGCTTTCTAAGGTATTCACACCCAGCAATGGTATATCCAATGCATAACACAATCCTTTTGCTGTAGACACCCCAATTCTAAGCCCTGTATAAGAACCAGGCCCCATACTCACCGCCACAGCAGACAAATCTGCATAATCCAATGATACACTTTTCAACAATCTATCAATACAAACCGTAAGGCCCGAGGCATGCATATTCTTCTCCTCTGCCGTAAGCTCGGCCAAGAGCTTTCCTTCTGTACTGATAGAGACCGAACAAACCTCTGTTGCTGTATCGATTTGCAATATATAGTTACGCATAGAATAATACTTTCTGAAAACAGGTTAAACTTAGGGCACAGGATCATGACCATGTCCTCCCCAAGGATTACAACTAGCGATACGCTTGATTGCTAACCAACCGCCTTTAAAAGGACCATATTTAAGGATAGCCTCTTTACCGTATTGCGAACAAGTCGGGGTATACCTACAGTTTGCACCTAGTAATGGAGAAATAAAAAGCTGATAAAATCGTATAATCAACAAAAAGATTCCTTGCAAAATCTTCACCGCAAACAAACCGATACTATTGATTATTTTCATTGATCAACTGTGCTAGTGCTTTTTCCATTTTTGTCCAAACTGTAGCAAAGGGCACTTCTTCCTTTCCTATATACTGTATCGCGAGCAGCAAGCCCGAAGATTTAGACTCCATGAAAGGGTAAAGTGCGATAGATTTTTGCTGTCGGTAGGCTTCCCGAATCAAACGCTTAATACGATTACGATCAGGTGCCGCCTTGAATCTGCGCTTTGAGACAGAGATAACGACACTGACTGGAGATTGCACTTTCTCTAGCGCTACCTCCATATATACCATCCGAAAAGGGTATACAACAAAAGAAGAACCACTATGAAACAGCTTATTTAGTAAGCTCTTATTACATAGTCGTTCTTCCTTTTTAAATGTTTTTTTCATACGATGACAGAAAAGGCCGGAACGGCACAGTTAAAGTCACCGGCGCTAAAAAAAGTATTAGCCTTTGTGGCGATACTCGTCAGAAACACTAAGACGTTTTCTTCCTTTAGCTCTACGAGACGCTAATACTCTTCTACCATTAGCTGTGCTCATACGCTCTCTAAAACCGTGTTTGTTTCTTCTTTTTCTTTGCGAAGGCTGAAATGTTCTTTTCATGACGCTTTATTATATTTTTTTAATATTCTAACCTGTAATTATCCTTAATAGGAATGCAAAAGTACTGTATTATTTCTAAACTAACAAGCACTAAAAATAAAAAGTTTAGTATACAAAGTCCATTTGCCCAGTTAGTTTATTTATTCTTTAAAATATCTCTAATTTCAGAAAG
>JBEBQJ010000049.1:0-27605 GCA_040395455.1 Sphingobacterium yanglingense
ACATTAAAAGTGTATTGCTCTACCAGCTGAGCTACGGAATCCTAATTCTTTATTTGAATTATCCTTCGTTGTTTGAAGTGATGCAAAGGTAGAAAAAACTACAATACATGCCAAGCGTTTGGTGGTTTATTTTGTTTATTTGGTTTTAACCTGTTGTCTATCAGTAAAAAAAAGTGTATTTAAGAGTGCTTTTTGGGTTTATGAAGGCGCATTGGCTCTGATCATGCGCTTAGCGCCGTTGATATCGTTGAATATTTGAACATTGTTAAACCCTTTTTTTGAAAGTAGTTCTGCCGTCTCATCGGCAAGGTATTGGTTAATTTCAAAATAGAGGTGGCCCTCGGGAGTTAGATGTTCTTTGGCAAAATCGCCGATGTAATCATAAAATAATAATGGTGCACTGTCTTCGACGAATAAAGCGCTATGGGGTTCAAAAGCGAGCACATTCTGGTGCATATCCGCTTTTTCTAGGGGCGTTATGTAAGGGGGATTGCTGACTATAATGTCAAACTTAAGGTCTGATGCGAATGCTAAATCCCATTCTAAAATATCCATCTGTATAAACTGAATGTCAACCTCATTCTTTTGCGCATTGCGTTTGGCTACTTCTAGTGCCTCTTTGGATATATCTATCGCCCAATACTGATGCTGCGGCATGCATTTAGCAAGAGAGATTGGTATACAACCTGTTCCCGTGCCTATATCGATACAATTGAGAGCCTGTTTGGACTTCGAGTCTTGCCGGATTAGGTGTACAAGTTCTTCGGTCTCGGGTCTGGGAATTAAGGTGTGTTCGGAAACCTCAAATATATGGCCATAGAAATGTGCATAACCTAATACATGCTGAATGGGTCTTCCCGTTTTGAGTTGAGCTAAAATGTGCTCAGTTTCAGCTGATGCTTTAGGTGTAGGTTGTTCATGTTTAATAAGATGGAGTTGATTACTTCTCTTGCCACAGAGGTGCTCTACAGTTAGGGAAAACAGTTCGTTGATTTCAGCGGAAGGGTAGAGTTCCTTTAGCTCCTTCTGGAATAGTTCAGCTATCTCTTGCCATGTATTGTTCATACTGCAAACATACATAAATTCGCTTTTTTGTAGCTCTCCTCATCCATTTAGATTCTTTATATAGAGGAAATTTAGTGATTTTTTAAGTTTAGCTTGTCCGCTCTTTTTAGATAAAATGGTAAGTTTGTACTATGACTGAAGATCAAAGGTTCATGAGTCGCTGTATAGCGTTGGCCCAATTGGGAGCAGGTACTACAAGTCCTAACCCGATGGTAGGAGCCGTAATTGTACACGAAGGAAAGATAGTGGGAGAAGGCTATACGTCGCCTTACGGTGGGCCACACGCAGAGGTGAATGCTGTTGAGGCGGTAAAGATCCAATATGGCGAAGAACAAGCTTATAGCATATTGAAACAAAGCACGGTATATGTTTCTCTGGAGCCCTGTGCCCATTATGGTAAGACACCTCCTTGTGCAGATATGTTGGTTGCCTTGGGCGTAAATAGGGTTGTGATAGGTTGTGAAGATCCATTTGCGAAGGTCAACGGGTTGGGAATTGTTAAGTTACAAGAAGCGGGAATTGAAGTGGAGATAGGCGTCCTGGAGGAGGAGTGTCGATTTATTAATAGACGATTCTTTACAAAGATAAAAGAGAACAGGCCTTATGTAATATTGAAATGGGCGGAGACCAAGGATGGCTATTTTGCTCCTGAAGTACCAGCTCAGGTATGGATCAGTAATAAGGCGAGTAAGCAATTGACCCATAAATGGCGCTCAGAGGAGGATGCTATTTTAGTAGGTACAGCAACCGCGCTAATAGATAATCCGATGTTAGATAATAGACTTTGGACGGGAAAATCACCGAAACGAGTCTTAATTGATAAAAGCTTGGATGTACCGAGATCTCATAAGTTGTTTGTAGATCAACAAACTGATCTGATTGTATTTAACGAGCAAAAAACGGAGTGGTCGGGTAGCTTGAAATATATAGCATTGGAGAATTTTGATATGTACCTGCCTCAGAATATTCTCTATCAGTTGTATTTGATGGATGTGCAATCTATAATAATAGAAGGAGGTCATAAGACGCTAGATGCTTTTATCCATGCGGGTTTATGGGATGAGGCTAGGGTATTTGTAGGGGATACGATGTGGGCTAGGGGAATTGTATCCCCTCGTCTGCCCGTTCCATACAAAGAGGAGATACAGGTTGCATCAGATACTTTACGTCTGTATTATCGATAAGAAGAGATTGCTTAAAAAATAGTTTTTTTTAACTGTTTGTTTGTCAGTTA
Source organism: Sphingobacterium yanglingense (assembly GCA_040395455.1). Classification (GTDB taxonomy): domain Bacteria; phylum Bacteroidota; class Bacteroidia; order Sphingobacteriales; family Sphingobacteriaceae; genus Sphingobacterium; species Sphingobacterium yanglingense_A. The sequence goes on from JBEBQJ010000049.1 coordinate 2,300, forward strand.
ATTATTGTAATTTTAAGGATGGACTATCCAGAAGAATTACTATATTTTATCTGGCGCTATAGGCTGTATAACCAAGGTGACTTAAAAACAACGAAAGGGGAGGTGCTCAAGGTTATTGATGTGGGGCAGCGTAATTGCCACGCTGGTCCAGATTTTGAGCTGGCTACGATTCAATTGGGAGGTGTAATATGGAGGGGACATGTTGAGATGCATGTCAAAGAGGATGACTGGACTAGACATGGGCATCACTTGGATACCGCTTATACTGCTACAATTTTGCATGTGGTTTGGCAATCAGGAGTGCAACCCAATTTAAGGGAAGATGGTACCAGTATTCCTACTTTGGTGTTAAGCGCTTTTGTGGATATAGCGCTGTTGGATCGTTATGATGCACTGCGACAACAAGAAAGAAAGATCGCCTGTGAGGGACAGTTTGGGTATGGGGTGACATCTGTCCGGCCTGGCTGGTTGCAGCGATTGACTCTGGAGCGATTGCAAGAAAAGTACAAACACTGTTCAGAATTATTAGATCGGACAAAGAAGGACTGGGAACGTACATTTTTAATTGTTTTGGGGCGGGCTTTTGGTACCAATATTAATGCTGATGCATTTGAAGAACTTATGTTTCGCGTAGAGCCTAGGTTGGTGTATAAATATCAGGATGCGCCAGAGAAGATAGCTGCTATGTTGTTCGGAATGAGTGGTTTTTTGGAAGGAGAGTGTGACGATGACTACTTTGTCCGATTAAAAAAGGAATACCAGATTCTCCAAAGGATGTATGGGTTGGAAGAGGTTGCTCCAACATTATGGAAGTTTATGCGGGCTAGACCATATAACTTTCCCACCTATCGCTTGGGACAGTTGTCAGGAATGATTACTGCATCAGCTTATTGGTTTGAGAAGATTTGTACGATCAAAGAACTGAATGAGTTATTAATAGCTGTTCGTGCTATTGATGTCGATGATTATTGGTCCCATCATTTTCGGTTTGGTAGAGATACGAAGCTTCATAGCAAAGGTTGGAGTAATGCTTTTTTTAATCATTTGGTGATAAATTGTTTTGTCCCGATGTTATTTTCCTATGGTCAGTTTATCGGAAATGAGGAGCTAAAAGAACGAGCAGTGACGTGGTTGGAACAGTTGCCTTACGAGCAAAATTCAATCGTTACCTTTTATAGAGATTTGGGGCTTTCCTGTCAAAATGCTGCGGATTCTCAGGCATTAATACAGTTGAAAAGAGAGTACTGTAGTAAAAAGAGATGCCTAGAATGTGCAATGGGACTGGCAATATTGAAAGCCTGAGTTTACACTTTTAAAATGCCTGCAATCTCTGTAAACCCTTTGTCGGCAGCTAAATCCGATGCGGTCTGACCTGTATTTGTTACAAGGGTGATATCTGCTCCTTGCTCAAGTAGTAGAACAATTAAATCGATATTGCCGTGCTGTGCAGCTAAATGTATTGGAGCTATACTGCCATATTGTAAGACATTTACTTCTGCACCACTTTCGATAAGCATTTTAGTAATACCATCATGGTTAATTCCTAAAGCGGCATGCAGTGGGTAGGTATTGTAGCCGTTCTGTGAACCTATATTGGGATTTGCATGGTGTAACAAAAGGAGACGTACGACATCTTCTTTTCCAAAGTGAGCCGCTATGCCTAAAGGAGTGAAACCGTGGTCTGAAATTTCATTTACTACATCTTTTTTGTGCTCTATCATCATCTGGATATGCTGCAATAGACCGGTAGCACAGGCTTCGTGTATGGTTATCGTGGATATAAACTTTAAAATAACCTGAGTAACTAGCGGTTTGTGATAATAGCAGGACAGAAGGAGTGGGGAGATATCATGGCTGGTCTTTTGATGAACTAAACTGACGTCTTGGCCCAATAGTAGTTCAAGGTCTTGATGATTTCCCGTTTCAATATACTCTTCTATTATTGTTGCACTCATGATATTATAACACTTTTATCTAATTCCGAAATAAATAAAAAAAAGGGATATTCGGATAAAATGTTAGTAATATTCGAAATGTTAATTAATTTCCTAAGGCTATATGTTAGTGTATGATATAGATTCTTTCTCCGTAGAATGTAGCTGTGGCGAAGCGCTTGTAGTCGAACAACTACAAATATCCTAAAACTACAGATAAAAGATGGCATGATTCGTTGTAAATATACTTTCTCTTAGTACATTTGTATTGCCCTCCCCAAGGGCATGTTTTTCATAGGTAGATGTAGGGTCGAATATTTCTTATTCGACCCTTTTTTTGTTTATAGTTTTTTATGCCATTTCATTGACGTACGTGCAAAATAGTTACTGAAGATTTTGACTAGCTTTGCCAAACGGAATGTTCATGGGGCTTAAATAGGAAAAGTATATGAAATATTTCGTTTGAATAATTGGAATTCAAATTTTATACACATGAAATATCCATGTAGCAGAAACTAAACAAACACGAATGACCGCGAAGCAGCATGCACACCAATTACAACAATTCGTGCATAATATAGTTTGGATATTCCATCCCGACAAGTCGGGACAAGTTAATGACCATTAAAAGACAAACCGAGCTTGCGAGCTCATGAAATAATTATATACATATGAAACGTAAAGTAGTAGTTGCTGTAACCGGAGCTTCAGGCTCTATATATGCCAAGGTTTTGTTGGATAAATTAGGGCAGATGAGAGATCAGGTGTCCCATGTAGGGGTAGTGATGTCTGATAATGCTAAAGATGTATGGCGTTTTGAGTTACAAAACGAAGATTATAACAATTATAGGGATTTTACATTCTATTCGAAGAATGATTTTATGTCTCCTTTTGCTTCTGGCTCTGCTAATTATGATACCATGGTCGTCTGTCCATGCTCAATGGGGACGCTGGCTCGAATAGCTAATGGCACTTCTTCTGATCTCACAACTAGGGCTGCTGATGTTATTTTAAAAGAGAGAAGGAAGTTGATACTTATTACCAGGGAGACTCCTTTGAGTTTGATTCATATTAATAATATGGCGAGTGTGACGCAGGCGGGAGGGATAATATGTCCAGCCAGCCCATCATTTTACAGTTTGCCCCAGACCATGGAAGAGCTAGCGGCTACAGTCGTGGATAGGATATTCTCCCTCGCAGACCTGCAAATCGATTCTTATCGATGGGGAGAGTAAAAAAACACTGTTATGTTTATAGGGGATTTTGTACATTTGTCCTTTAATGAAGCGACTTATAGTATCATTATACTTTATGATTTTATGTAGGGCAAGACTTATCTCCATGCTCTTTTCTTTGTTTTTAGTCGTTTCACTTTCTTTAGGATTTCTACAACAAATTAAATATTAGCAAAATACCCATGAATACAGTCTTAATTTCTTCAGCAAGGTTAGTCGTACCCAATCATCCATTGAACGGAGAGGTGATTGATATCTTAATCAGGGACGGGAAAATTGCAGATATAGATAAAGAAATAAAACCAGTAAAATCGGATTGGGATATTATTTCTGCAGAAGGATGTATTGTAAGTCCAGGTTTTTTTGATCTGAACGCAAATATTGGTGAGCCGGGCTATGAGACCAAAGAAGATATAGCTACAGGTACAGCAGCAGCGGCAGCAGGTGGTTTTACAGCAATCACAGTGCAACCTAATACGAATCCAGCTGTACATAGTAGGGCTGAGGTAGCACTCTTGGTAAATGCGGCAAAAGGCAATCTGGTAGATGTATACCCTATAGGTGCGATATCTAAGAAGAGGGAAGGTAAGGAAATGGCGGAGTTGTACGATATGAAGCTGAATGGTGCTATTGCTTTTTCGGATGGAAATCATAGTTTACAGGAAGCTGGATTGATGGGACGAGCGTTATTATATGCTAAAGGTTTTGGTGGATTAATCATTTCCTTTGCCAAAGATGAATCGATGTCGGGCGATGATCAGATGAATGAAGGCACTATGAGTACTTTTTTAGGAATGAAAGGTAGTCCTAATCTGGCTGAAGCATTAATGGTCTCAAGAGATTTATTTCTTGCGGAGTACAATGATGCTCCAATTCACTTTACCACAATATCTACGACAGAATCAGTAGAGCTTATTAAGAAAGCTAAAGCCAAGGGGATTAAGGTAACTTGTGACGTAGCAGCGCATCAGCTAGTATTTACAGATGAGGATGTAGTTACTTTTGATTCTAACTATAAAGTATGCCCTCCTCTAAGAACTATAAAAGATGTAAAGGCTTTATTAAAAGGACTTAAGGATGGAGTGATTGATGCTATAGTTTCGCAACATACGCCACATGAAATTGAATTTAAGAACGTTGAGTTTTATATAGCAAAGAATGGAATTACGGGGCTACAAACTGCCTTACCTCTCGCGGTTCGTGCAGGATTGACTGCTGAGACGATCGTGGAGAAGATGGCTATAGGGCCTAGAAGGATTTTAGGAGTTGAGGTACCTAAGTTTGCAAAGGGAGAAAATGCAAATTTGGTTGTTTTCGATCTAAATGCTACCTGGACATTTGATGCTCAAAGCAATAAATCAAAAGGTTCAAATAACCCATTAATGGGACAGGAATTACAAGGAAAAGTAAATCTTGTTATAAATAATAATAAGTTGATTGTTAATAAGTAATAACATGGATATTAAAGTTAAAAATGCGATAAACGCCGCAGTTAGCACATATGCGCGCATTGATAATATAGATAGTAAAGAGTTTATGGCAGCTTTGTCGGCTGTCTATGATCTGGAATTGCCTTTTATGGAAAAAGTAGCACAGCTGGATCAAGTATTTGATGACCATCAGCGTTTTGAAGAACTGCGCGAAGTGAGTTTTGATTTGCTAATGATAAACTTCTTTGCAGAGGATGTGCAGAAGCTAGAAGAAGATTATCTAGATTCTGAAGAATGGGAGAAAATTGAAGAAGATACTATAGATAGAGGAACAGAATTATTAAATGTGTTCCTGTATCTGAAAGAATGTGCAGACGATGAGATCAAACCTTCTTTAGAAGATTATTTAAAGGAATTCTTATTGGTTGAAGAGGATGAGTTTCAGGATGAGTATAGTATCTATGAGAAAGTGATTGCAAACCAGATTTTGGTGGAGAGTGACTATTCTGAAATAGCCAAAGTGTCTACTACATTGACAGATAGGGATGAGCTTTTCGAGTTGTTCTATCCTTTAGTCTCTTTCTTTTTCGAGCAGAACCCTTCAGATGCGCAAGTAACTGATTTTGAAAAAAGTGCTTCTAATAAAGCTTATGAAACCTCTATATACCAGGTTATTATTCACTTTAGCAAGTAAGCCCTAGATATGAGTAACGAGTTGTCCAAAGGAGAAAAAAAAGATGCGCTAATATATGGTGCAGTGGCCGGGATATTGTCTATCATCTTTTCAATTATAGCTATTTACCATAGTCGTACCGTAGATAATTATTCTTCGTTATATATGGTCAGTACTGCGCTTAAGGTAATAGGTACTGTCTTGATCCCGATAGGGTTGGTTTATCTTTTGAAGAAAAGAAATGGCACAGATTGGACGTTTAGTAGGGCGCTGAAAAGTATCTATATCTTTCTTGCTGCAAGTATTGTTGTCAGTGCTATTGGTATTACAGTTTATCAGAAGTTGATATTGTATCGGACGGTATTAGAGGAAAGCTATCAAAATCTTATGAATCTTAAGATTGTAGAGATGGAAAGTAGGGGAGCTACTGATGATGAGATAGATCAACAGATGGAAATTATAGAACAGGATAGGGCATTTGCGTTTTCTGATCTATCTTTTAGAAATACAATTCCTCCGATTTTTATAAGTCTTTTGGTCAATTTTGTCTTTGCTATGGTATTGGCATTGTTGTTTCGGACTAAGGTTGTCAAAAAGTAAATGATTCTTAGATAGCATATGGATATTTCAGTTGTAGTACCGTTGTATAATGAGGCTGAGTCGCTGCCGGAACTAACCGATTGGATTCGACGAGTGATGGTCGCCCATAACTTTAGTTATGAAATCATTTTGGTTGATGATGGAAGTAAAGATACATCTTGGTCTGTTATATTGGATTTGAAGCAGCAGCACGAGCAGATTTCGGGGATAAAATTCAGACGTAACTATGGTAAGTCTGCCGCCCTGAATGTGGGATTCGCGGCAGCTCAGGGCGAAGTCGTAATTACGATGGATGCAGATTTACAAGATAGCCCAGATGAGATCCCTGAATTGTACGACCGTGTTATGAATCAAGGGGCAGATCTCGTGTCTGGTTGGAAGCAGAAACGATATGACCCTATCACAAAGACTATCCCTACAAAGTTATTTAACGCTGTGACTAGGGCTATGTCTGGTATAAATAATCTCCACGATTTCAACTGTGGATTGAAGGCTTATAAGAAAGATGTCGTCAAGAGTATTGAAGTGTATGGTGAAATGCATAGATATATTCCTGTAATTGCTAAATGGGCGGGATTTTCTAATATACAAGAGCAGGTTGTACAGCATTACCCTAGAAAATATGGCACGACTAAGTTTGGTGCGGGAAGGTTTGTAAAGGGTTTTTTGGATTTGATGTCTATTTTCTTTGTAGGCAAGTTTGGCAAAAGACCAATGCACTTTTTTGGACCGATAGGTGTAATCAGTTTTTTAATTGGCTTCTTTATTACCGTGTACTTGATATCAGAAAAGTTAATGAGTATAGCCAATGGGACCGTGTATCGTAATGTCACTGATCAACCTTTATTTTACCTATCGTTGTTGGCAATTATGATTGGTACACAGTTGTTTTTGACCGGTTTTATTGCTGAACTGTTATCAAGAAATAGTTCGGAGCGTAATAAATATCAAATCGAACGAGTTGTGTAGCTATGTTTTTTTCGATTATTATCCCCTTATATAACAGACCTGAAGAAATTAAGGAGCTTTTACAATCTCTGTTAAGGCAGTCCTATAAAGATTTTGAGGTTATTGTTGTTGAGGATGGATCAGCTGTCCCAGCGAAAGCTATTGTAGAGGGATTTGAAGGAGCTTTGGATATCCATTATTTTGAAAAGAGAAATGATGGACAGGGTTTTGCACGGAATTATGGTTTTGAACGAGCTCGTGGCACATACTTTATTGTGTTCGATTCAGATATCCTCGTTCCCGAGGACTATTTGACAATTGTAAAGGAATCCATTGATAAGGAGGGATGGGATGCTTTTGGTGGACCTGATGCAGCGCATGAATCTTTTACAACGATACAGAAGGCTATTAGTTATTCGATGACTAGTCCATTTACAACAGGTGGAATACGAGGTAATAAGAACCATGTTGGACAATTTCATCCCCGAAGTTTTAATATGGGGATATCGCGAAAAGTGTGGGAGGCTACTGGCGGGTATAAGTTGTCGAGGAGATCAGAAGATATCGAGTTTAGTATTAGAATGATAAATGCCGGTTTTAAGGTAGGACTTATTTCTGATGCTTTTGTCTATCATAAGAGACGTACGAGTTTGAATCAGTTCTTTAAGCAAATCTATAATTTTGGAAAGGGAAGGATTGATATTGCGCAAATCTATCCTAGCGAACTCAAAGCTGTGCATGCATTGCCAGCTGTCTTTACGTTGGGAGTGTTAGGGCTGTTTACGTTGAATATTATTGACCTTTTACTGTTTAATGATGCAGTGATATTGCATTACTTGGTTTGGTTGGGAGATATTCTTTTGTTCTCTTTTGTGGTATTGCTCCTATGGCATAGCACAATGGTCACTAAGAGTTTTAGAGTTGGACTTTTTTCAGTTGTCACCGCTTTTATACAGTTGATGGCTTACGGTTTTGGCTTTATGGGAAACTATATAGATCGTGTGTTGTTGCGTAAAGATACATCCGCATAAATGAAGGGAGAATTCTGTAAAGAAATCTATACGATAATTAGTAGTTAAGAAATTGATAGTTTAAATTTGAATAGTGGTATCGATTACACAGTATAATCTAGATAAGATAGAGAATTTATTGGAAGAGTTGGGCTATAAAGTCCGGTACGAAAAGGGTAACTTTAAGACTGGGGCTTGTGTTATTCAAAACTCTAAAGTTATTGTGGTCAACAAATTTTCTAATTTGGAGATTAAAATTAATTCCCTGATTCAATTGATTAAGGAGTTTGAGTTTCTTAAAGAAGATCTGGATGAAAAACAATGGGCATTTTATAAGTCATTATTGAAAACAAACGATTAAATATTGAAAATTCGATTTTTAGGAACAGGAACTTCTCAGGGTGTACCCGTCATTGCGTGCAGCTGTCCGGTATGTCAGTCTTCTGATGCTCGGGATAAGCGGTTGCGCACTTCTGTTCTGATCGAATTAGACAACGGATATAATGTGGTTATTGATACTGGCCCTGATTTTCGGTATCAGATGTTACGTGAGAGGGTAGATCATCTGGATGCTGTCTTGATGACACATTCTCATAAGGATCATATTGCTGGTCTTGATGATGTTCGTGCATTTAATTATCATCAACAACAATCGATTTCGATTTATGCGGATGCACCTACCTTAGAAGCGTTGCAACGGGAGTTTTACTATGCATTTTCTGCTGTTAAATATCCAGGTGTCCCTCAACTTGACCTCGAAGAAATAAAATCTGGAATTCCTTTTGATATATTTGAGCAAAAGATAATGCCGTTTGAGGTATTGCATTATAAAATGCCGGTTATGGGATTTCGAATCGGTAGATTTGCTTATATCACGGATGCGAAGACCATTTCTCAAGAGAGTAGAGCTCAATTGAAGGGACTTGACGTGTTGGTGGTCAATGCTTTACAAGAGTCTCCGCATATATCACATTTTACACTAGAGGAAGCGCTAGCCTTCATTGATGATATAAAACCCCAACGCGCTTATCTTACCCATATAAGCCATAGATTTGGAAAACATGAATACATTGAGGATCTCCTTCCTGCACACGTTCATGCAGCCTACGATAGATTGACTATCGAGGTTAAATAATTTGTCTCACAACAAACTTTTTGAGTTACTGCCTGTTCGTTATTGTAAAATAATTAGAACAACACAATAAATTCATTAAATTTTAAAGCTATGGGAAATTTACTTTATTTAATCGCAGTAATTTTGGTTATTATTTGGGCCATTAGTTTTTTAGGAGGATATGCTACAGGAGGAATCATCCATGTATTATTGGTCATTGCTATTATCGTTGTATTATTACGTATCATACGAGGTAATGCGTAGTCTTTGATATACTTTTTACAGCTCACCCTTCAGATAGAGCTCCGCTATTTTGAAATCTGCGGCAAAGGTTAGTTTTAGGTTTCTTTCTGTACTTTCGATTAGCTGTATGGAATGACCTTTTTGTTCGACAACGGAAGCATCATCTGTAAACATAGGTGTTTCGTCTTGTTCAAAGGCTTCAATCAATAAAGAAGCAGGAAAGGATTGCGGGGTTTGTATTTGCCATACATTGTTCCGATCTATTGCTTTGGATGCCGACTTACCACCTATTCGGATAGAGTTGATGCTAGGGGTAGCTAGAACATTGCTTTGACCTTGGAGTGCGAGCTCAAATGATTTTACAATCAATGATCTGTCTACTAAGGGACGTGCAGCATCGTGCACTGCAATAGCAGTAGGGTGATCAAATAGAGATGTGTTGGTTGCTATGTAGCATAGGGCATTTTTGATACTTTGAAAGCGGCTGTTACCACCAGAGACTAACTCATGAGGAATGTCAAATTGATAGTCTTGACATAACGATCTCCATGTCTCTATCATCTCTTCGTTCAGTACGATAATGATACGGTCGGCTATGCCCGAAAAAGCAAGTATCGTATGCATGAGCACAGGCTTGTCTTGCAATAAAAGGTATTGTTTCGGGAGATTGGATTGAAGACGTGTACCACTTCCTCCTGCGGCTATGATTGCAATCTTGTTGGGCATAATAAAAAAAAGCGTGGATTTTAATTATCCACGCTTCAAACCTACATAAATTTGTATTTACGCGCAATAGAAATGCGCTTTTATATAGAAATATTCACAAGCTTTAGGCTTATTATTTAAATAATAAGCATTGCGTCGCCGTAGCTGTAAAAACGGTATTTCTCTTTGACAGCTACCTCATAAGCATTCATTACATTTTCATACCCACCAAATGCTGCAATCATTACCAATAATGTCGACTCTGGCGTATGGAAGTTCGTGATCATTGAGTTTGCTATACTGAACTCATATGGCGGATAGATAAACTTACTCGTCCAATCTGTCCCTGGTTTAAGGTGTCTGTCTGCTGATACAGATGATTCGATCGCACGCATGGAGGTTGTACCTACAGCACATATGCGACGCTTGTCATCGATAGCACGGTTTACTCTATTTGCAGCTTCATCTGTAATGATAAATTGCTCGGAGTCCATTTTGTGTTTTGTTAAATCTTCTACCTCTACGGTTCGGAATGTTCCCAAGCCTATGTGTAGGGTGATCTCTGCAAAGTCAACTCCCTTAAGTTCTAGACGTTTCATCAATTCCCGAGAGAAGTGAAGACCTGCTGTAGGAGCAGCTACCGCACCTTCGTTTTTTGCGTAGATGGTTTGGTAACGGAATTTATCTTCTGGAGTTGCCTTACGTTTAATGTATTTTGGTAGCGGTGTCTCTCCCAAGATTTCGATGTTACGACGGAATTCTTCGTCTGTACCTTCAAAAAGGAAGCGGATAGTACGACCTCTAGATGTTGTGTTGTCAACAACCTCAGCAACTAATAAATCGTCGTCACCAAAATAAAGTTTGTTCCCTACACGGATTTTGCGGGCCGGATCTACCAATACATCCCACAGTCTTAACTCTCTGTTGAGTTCACGTAGAAGGAATACTTCAATGGTAGCACCTGTTTTCTCTTTATTCCCGTACATGCGGGCCGGGAAAACTTTGGTGTCGTTCAATATCATCACGTCTTTATCATCAAAATAATCTAAGACGTCTTTAAAGATTTTATGCTCAATCTTACCTGTATCTTTATGTAAGACCATTAAACGTGATTCGTCACGTTGTTCAGATGGCTCGGATGCCAACAGAGATTCAGGTAAGTTGAATTTAAATTGTGATAATTTCATGTGCAAACAGTATTTATGTGTTTTAACAGTCCTCAGTAGGGCTAAAAAAGCACACAAAGGTATGCATTTTTATTGGGATTAGTGGTAAATTCTTTTGCCAGTTCCCTTTTTTCTGTTATAAGGAGGAATGGGGATTTGATTGAAAAAAAAGGTGGTGTGGACAATCCCATTTTGATGAGGCTAGGTATGTAGGGACTTGTAGATAATAGAAGCTCCCTTCTAGGAGGGAGCTTCTATATTATTTAAGCGAGTTTTGCTAATGCTTCTTTTATTCTACGGAGAGCTTCTTTAAGGTTTTCGTCTGAAGCTGCATAGGATAGTCTGATATAGTTATCATTACCAAACGAGTTCCCGTCTACAGTAGCAACATGCCCCTGATTAAGTAAGTACAATGCGAGGTCTCCTGAGTTTTTAATGATATTACCATCTTGGTCTTTTTTTCCAAAGAACGAACTGATCTCTGGGAAGAAATAGAAAGCTCCTTCAGGGAGATTGGTTTTAACACCGGGTATATCATTTAATAAGTCGTAAACCAATTGACGTCTGCGTGCGAAGGCTTCTTTCATTTTGTTTACACTCTCAAGACCACCTTCATAAGCTGCAATACCTGCACGTTGCGCTATAGAGCAAGTGCCAGAGGTAGTCTGTCCTTGCATCTTGTCATTGGCCGCAGCAATTTCCTTACTTGCAGCAATGTATCCCAAACGCCAACCTGTCATAGCAAAGGCTTTTGAAAAACCATTTACAATGATCACACGGTCTTTGATGCTTGAGAACTGAGCGATAGATTCGTGTTTGTCTATAAAGTTGATATGCTCGTATATCTCATCCGAAATGATGAATATATCGGGGTGTTTTTCAAAAACTTTGACTAATGCTTCCAATTCAGCCTTACTGTATACCGAACCGGTAGGATTGCAAGGGGAAGAGAACATAAAGATTTTGGTCTTAGGCGTTATAGCCGCTTCCAATTGTGCAGGTGTAATCTTGAAATTGCTCTCGATATCCGTGTCGATAAAAACAGATTTTCCTTCCGCAAGGACCACCATTTCGGAGTAAGAGACCCAGTACGGGGTTGGGATGATTACCTCATCTCCAGGGTTGATCAAGGTCAAAATAACATTGGACAAAGATTGTTTTGCACCTGTAGATACAACAATCTGAGAAATGTCATAATCTAGTCCGTTTTCGTTTTTCAATTTGTCTACGATGGCCTTCCTTAACTCTGGGTATCCTGGTACGGGGGTATATCTCGTATAGTTTTCATCCAAAGCGGTTTTGGCAGCTTCTTTAACATGATCTGGAGTGTTAAAGTCAGGCTCGCCAACACTTAAACTGATTACATTTATGCCTTGTGCCGCTAGTTCACGACCTAATTTGGTCATTTTTAAAGTAGCCGATTCGGAAAGGCTATTGATTCTATCTGATAAATATGATGTTGTGCTCATGGTGATACAAATATATTATATATACTTCATTTTCAAACCTATTTTTTTGATAATTTCCAATAAAAACCGTTATAGATTTGTGAACTTATTAATAGGGAGTAGGCCTCTCCTATGAAGGAAGGTTCAAGGGGCTTGATGGTATAAAGTATAGTAATAATATTTGATGAAGTTATTTATTTTTCATTCTCTAACTCTTTGCGGTATAGTTCGATATGTTTTTCGATATCTGGAGGGAGATCTGGATAAGTGATATCTTTGTATTTCTTTAGTTCTTCTAGGATGACCTGTGCGACAAGATAACGGCATATTTCTTTGTTGTCCGCAGGTATAATATACCAAGGAGCTTGCTGCTTACTGGTGTGTTGGATGGTCTCTTGATAATAGGCCATATATTCATCCCAGCGTTTTCGCTCTTTTAGGTCGCCTGGGGAAAATTTCCAATTGTGATCTTCTTTGTCTAAGCGTCTCAGCAATCGGCTTTTTTGTTCGGATTTGGAGAGGTGAAGGTAAAACTTCAGTAGGATCGTCCCATTTTGACAGATATGATGTTCGAAATTATTGATTTGTTGGTATCTATTCTTCCAGAAATCTTTGGGAATATCCTTCACGTTGGAGAGACCTGGAATATTTTCTAGCAATATATATTCTGGATGTACACGGGTGACGAGGACATTCTCATAATGTGTACGGTTGAACACGGTAAATTTACCTCGTTCAGGCAGTGCAATATAGTGGCGCCAAAGGTAGTCATGCTGTAGTTCTTTGAAACTAGGGGTTTTATAACTTTGTACGACGACACCACGAGCGTTAAAATCTTTGAATACTTCTCGGATGAGAGAGTCTTTTCCTGCAGTATCCATACCCTGAAGACAAATCAATACGCTGTATTTGTTGTGAGCGTACATGACTTCCTGTATATTTGCAATATCTTTTCGTACCTGTTTTAGCTCTTTTTTAGCTTCTTCGGGGCTAATCTTGTCGATATGTGTTGGAAAATCCTTTAGTTGGAATTTTGAACCTGCTTTAAGTTGTTTTTGGAATTTACTCATATATACAAAACTCTATTTAGACATGATTTGTTTTCCTCTAGCTAATTTAACTATTAAAACAGACTAATTGATAGCTTTTTTTATCATTGAAAATTATGATAACCTTGATTATCATTAAAAATAGTGATAATTTTGATTATCATTTCGATGAGTGAAATGATATAAATAGTAGGTAATGGAATTGTATGCAATTATTACGGGTGATATTGTAGATTCGCGTTCTAAGGATATTCGGGAATGGCTTCCGTTTTTAGAGTCAACTTTAGGAGATTGTTCGGATAAGTACGATGTTTATAGGGGCGATAGTTTTCAGGTAATGGTGGGATTGGACAAAGCTATTGAGTCGATGTTTTATATCAAATCCCGTATCAGGTCTCTCGGTAATTTGGAGGTTCGAATGGGGCTAGGAATCGGCACGGTAGATTATATGGATGCGCATATAAAGAATTCATTTGGTGATGCTTTTGTGCGGTCAGGTGAAGCCTTTGAGTCCCTTCATAAAGATTTACTAATGGTAAGGTCTCCGTGGAAAGATTGGGATGAATTAAGTAATATTATGCTTAATTTGTGCGTTGAAATAGCAAATCGATGGACCGTCAATATGGCGGAAACTGTTGCCGAAGCATTGCGAAACCCGGATGTGAATCAACAGGAATTAGCAAAGAGACTACACCGTAAGCATCAGAGCCAAGTGAGTACTGAACTTACCAGGGCGGGGTGGAGCAAGTTAAATAAAGCAATCACCTATTGCACAGAAGAATTATTGAGAAGATGCTAACACTTTTTTTAAAATTATTTTTAGCGCACTTGCTTGGAGATTTTGTTTTACAACCTCAAAGTTGGGTGATCAAGAGAAGGAATAATGTTTCTTATCTTTTACTCCATATTTTGGTTCATCTATTAATACTGACTGTAGTATTATACCCTTCGAGGTCCGAATATTGGGTACTTATACTTGCTATCGGTTGTGCACATCTTGCTGTGGATAGTCTCAAGATATGGTGGGAGAAATTATGGCCTTATAGGCCAGTATTTCTGTTTGTGCTTGATCAGTTTCTGCACTTGGCGGTACTGTTGGCTGCTACTTTTTACTGTTTTGGCATACCGACTGGGTTCTTCGAGCATTTGATTTCGAATCAAATTATTTTGTGTGTTATCGCATTTTTATTGGTAGCTGTGGTAAGCCCTATCTTTCTGCGTGTTTTTTTTAGCAAATGGAATCAAGAGAATGAGCTGAGCAATAAACGAAAAGATACGTTAATAGATGCGGGGATGCTTATCGGAATCATGGAACGTCTTATTATTGTCCTGTTTATTCAGGTGGGGTTTCTGTCAGGGATAGGCTTTCTGTTAGCCGCCAAATCCATATTTCGGTTTGGAGATCTGAAAAATGCTAAAGATACAAAGTTTACAGAGTATGTTTTAGTGGGGACATTGGCCAGTTTTACCATTGCGATAGTCGTTGGGTATCTTTTACGGCTCGGGCTAGGATATACTTTATAAATTAGGTTTGCCTAATCAAAATCAATTTAAATATGAGATATACAGCCTTACTAATTTTTATCAGTGTGTTTACAACTGCATTCTCGCAGGGTATAAAACTGGAAGTTGATCGCATTGCAAAACGTTATAATGCTGTCGGAGTCGCTTATGTGGTGGTCAAAGATGGAAAGATTATTCATAGCGACGCCGTAGGGTATAACGATTTGGAAGTGAAGACTCCCTTGAGTGCGGTCGACAATCTATTTAGAATAGCATCCATATCCAAGTCCTTCACGGCTACAGCATGGATGCAGTTGGTAGATGCAGGGGAGGTCTCTTTGGATGATGATTTCGGTAGTCTGATAGGGTTTCCAGTCAGGAATCCTCTTTTTCCGAATAAGGTGATTACGCTGAGAATGTTGCTCTCACATACGTCTAGTATTAGTGATAAAAATGGTTATTTTAATCTTGATGCTATCAATCCGATTAAAAATCCTGAATGGAAGAAGGGGTATAATGCCTATGAACCAGGAAGCCAGTATGAATACTGCAATCTAAACTTTAATATGGCCGGGGCCGCGTTGGAGCAAGCTGCTGGGGTTAGATTTGATAATTATATAAAGAAGCAGATCCTAACTCCTTTGAAGCTGAAAGGAGGGTATTGTATAGATTCATTGGATAATACCGCTTTTGCCAAAATCTATGAGTATGATTCAAAAAATCAAAAATTCGAGGTGCAGCCAGCAGCCTATGCACCAAGGAGTGAGGAGATACGTAACTATACACTTGGCTATACCACCCCTGTTTTTTCGCCAACAGGAGGACTTAAGATTTCGGCAGAGGATCTAGCCCGTTATATGATAATGCATATGAACTATGGCGAGTCAAATGGCGTCAGTTTAATTTCAAAGTCGTCGGCGAAAATCATGCAGACTCCTGTAAATAAGGACGCAGGCTATGGCTTGGCTTTGCGTGAAAACAAAACGTTTATAAAGGGAAAGACGATGGTTGGCCATACAGGTTCGGCCTATGGCTTATATAGTGCTATGTTTTTTGAACCCCAAGAGCGATTTGGCGTAGTTGTCATCACAAATGGCTGTAAACAAGTCTTTGAAGATGATGAACCAGTACTTTTAGAAGAGGTAGCAAATTACTTGTATGAACACCTTATATCACCCAGGTAAAATCAAGAAGCAAATCTTAATGTCATATTTTTTGTAAAAGTTACTTTCTTTCTTAGGGAATACTTGGCTCATTTTTTGTAATTTAACGGGAGTAATCATTATAAGTCATACTTTGGTTCTCCCCGCTAGAGGGAGGATTAAATGAGAAACCGAGCCTCTGGCTCACTTAGTAATTGCTTGAATATGAAAAGAATTTTGCTTTGTATCGGAATCTTCAATTTTGTGCTGCTAGCCAAAGGACAACATCTAAATTTGGATGAGGTGCGTAAAGACTTTAACAAGGGGGTTAAAAATCAAGAACTCTGTGAGCGTCATCTGGAGGCGCTCGAAAAGCACGCTAAAAGCCCATTGGAAAAAGGTTATGAGGCTGCTTTTCATATGTTTATGGCGAAGCATACAGGCAATCCCCTGAAGAAAATGAGCTATTTTAATGGTGGAAAGAGAATGCTTGAAAAGCAGATAAAGATAGAACCCAACAATGTTGAATTACGTTTTATACGTTTGTGTATACAGTATTACATTCCTACATATTTGGGGTACCGTGACAACATAGAGCAAGATAAAGACTTTTTGGTTAGTAACCTTTACAAATTGAATGACAGTGAGACCAAAGGGTTGTTGTTTAGTTATTTAAAAGGAGCAAAGATGTATACGGAACAGGAACTGATTCAATTGGGTAGATAAGACTTATGAAACAATTATTTTTAATATTTCTATTAGGAACCTGTGCTGTTTTTCAGGGGCAGGCGCAGTTATCGAGAACGTTGACTGCTTTTAGGGAGCTTGATGTCACGGACAAAATCCGTGTGCGGCTACTGTCAGGTGAGCAGGATAAGATTGTTATAGAAGGAGAGTATGCTGGGCAACTGGAGCTCATACAGACAGATGATGTACTGCGGTTAAAGATGACGACGAGTGCTATTATGCAGGGGAACAAGGTAGATGTTAGTCTGTATACTACAAATCTCTCTAGTATTATTGCCCGAAAAGGGGCTCAGGTAAATACCGATGATCATGAGTTGGAGGCGGATTCTATTTACCTGTCGGCCAATGAAGGGGCACGTATAGCTATTCGGCTGCATGCGGGATCGCTTGAAGCCTGGAGTACAGCCGGAGGCAGTATCACTTTAGAAGGAGAGGTGCAAGAACAAACGGTAAACTGTACTTTTGGAGGACAGTATGAAGCCAAAGACCTGTTATCTGACTATGCTTACATACGAACGAATGCAGGCGGCAAATGTCAAGTTAATGTAGGGAAAACAGTGGATGCCCAGACGCGTGCAGGTGGGATAATCGATATATATGGTAACCCATCGGAGCGAAAACAAAAGCGGTTGGCTGGAGGAAAGATTAATTTTATCCAATAGTTTAGTTGCGAAGAAGGCATTAAGTAGGGCGATTGATCAGACATAGTTTTTCTTATGGTTTTATTTTAAAAGAAAATGACTATGAAAAGAGAACAGATACAAAAATGGGTGGAACAAGGCTATCAAATTCTAAAAGATGGCGAACCTCAAGGAATAGAGGGAACGCTATTGGATAATGTAGATTCCCTCAACGAGGAAGAACCACAAGTTTTTCTCTTGGCGGACCTGTTGCAATGGCCGGACGAAGAATTGGACAAATTACAGGGATTTAGTGACGATCAGATTCAGGCTATGGACAGCTAGCATCGGATTTTGAATCGCCTTGAAACAAAAATCAGGATAGATTGCAGGTTGCATGGTGTGTGACCGGAAAATTACAGGAATTGGCTATAAAACATAATTTGTTGGCTTTGCTGTGTAATGATAGTGCCAATTCTATTTTGGAAGGGTCTGATATGACGACTATCGGATTTAAAATCACTTTAGTGAATCGACCACTTCCGTCAGGTTCGGTTTCTAGTGTAGCCTCAGCCTGATCGGTATAGGAGTGTACCTCGATATTATGTTGTCCGCATACGTATAGGTAGGACATCATATGGCACGAAACTAAGCTGCTCAATAAGAGATCTTCGGGATTGTATAGTGTAGGGTCACCTTTGGAAGCCTTGGCTGCAGATACCATCAAGTCTGGTTTGTCCGTTATATTAATCCGATGAGTTTTATTGTATATCTTTTTTGTAAGCGGTTGGGCATTGTTGAGCCAACTTAACGTGACTTTAAAAATATGTTTGAAAATCATTTTTTTAATATTTAGGTAACTATTTAATAGTGGCCAATTCCAGCTTAGGATGCATTTCTAAACGACTTTGGAGAAATTCCCGTATGTCGCTTGAAATATCTACAGAACAAACTTGAGTCAGCGAAGTGTAATTGATTACTCAATTCTTTTATCGAAATATTGGTTGATTTGAGCAGTGTTTTAGCGTGCATAAGAAGAATGTGGTCAATCCACTGCAAGACTGATTTTCCTGTTGCTTTTTTTAACAAGGTGGATAGGTACTGTGGAGTCAGATGCAGTTTGTCTGCGTAAAATTTGACGGTTCTCTGTTCGATTGCGTATTTTGAAATAAGGACGTAAAAGTCATCGATAATCTCATGGGTCCTGTTTTTTGAGCGTTCTTTACGTTCAATATGTGTGGAGTAGGCCTCAGAAATCAGATTGATGAGAGCAAAAAGAAGATGTTGTAGCAACTCTTTCTTTTTTGAACTCGGTTTCTTATGGTAACTTTTTTGCAAAAGGGAAAGCAACTCTTGCTGTAAAATTCGATCTTCATCCTTTAGCTGTATGACTGGATGCCATCTAATTTCATCATTCATTATAAACTCCCGTAAGTTGGGAAACGATGCTATAAAGTCTAGAGAAAGGCCAATCGTGATCATTTCTGCATCCTCGCTGGCCGATTGAACATCAATCATGAGTTGAGGAAGTATAACAACAATATCAGTTGGATTAATGTCATACTCTAAAAAGTGGATTCTAGTTTTCATTGTCCCTCTTATCAGAAAACTCAATAAGAGACCATCGAATTGGTGCCGATGATCCTCATATTCTCGGTTTGGCTGGTTACTCTGGTCAAGAATAACCATCCCATCGATCGTTTTTGAAGGATCGATTTTATAGAGATTATAAATATTGTCTAAGGTAAAGAATAACGGCATACACAAATATCCAAAAATGTGCAGATTTATCACAATTTGCATCGACAAAAACGACTGGTATCTTTAAAAATGTATATTTATAAATCCTGGAAGATTACGATTGGAATAAATCGTTAGCGAAGAAGATGAAGTGAAAAATAAGTAAGCTAAAATATTTAAATGTATGGAAGTACGAAGTGCAAAATTGTCGGATGGCCCGGCAATAATGAATTTAGTCGACCAATTGGGATATCCTGCTGAGCTCAACACTGTAGAGAATCGACTTTCGATATTGCTCAGTAATCGAGATATAATAGTGCTTGTGGCTACTGTTGATGAACGAGTGGTTGGTTGGATACAGGCCAATTATTCTATAAGTCTAGAAATGGATTATGGAGTTGAGATTATTGGGCTAGTTGTTGATGATAAAATCAGAGGACATGGTGTTGGGGCGGCTCTGATTAGAGAAGCAGTCGCTTGGACACGTAAGAAAGAAGCTGGTTTTCTTAGGGTGCGTTGTAATGTCGTCCGGACAGAAAGCCACTTATTCTATCAAAAAAATGGTTTTACCCTGTGCAAAGAACAAAAAGTCTTCGATAGAGTCCTATAGTCTAGTGACTGATATTTTATAAAATAAATGCTGGATTAGGTGTTTTTTAAGAACTGGACCATCTAGGTGATTTTGATAAAAAATACTTTTGCGACCAACATTTAAATTATAAAAAGTAATGAGTTACAACATCAAGAAAGCGAGTTTGGAAGACCTAGATGAAACTGCCGAATTATTCAACCTTTACCGAATTTTCTATCGACAAGAGTCCGATGTAGAGAGAGGAAAGACATTTTTGAGAGAGCGATTTTTAAATAGCGAATCAGATATTTTTTTAGCGATTGTTGACGGGAAGGCAGTTGGCTTTGCTCAATTGTATAAATTATTTCACTACACGAGGCTAGAGAGACAATGGTTATTGAGTGATTTGTTTGTGCACCCCGATTATAGAGGTCAGGGATTATCTGTAGCTCTGATCGATCGGAGTAAGCAATGGTGTGAAGAAACGGGAGCCTGTGGTTTGATGCTAGAGACAGAGAAGACAAATGATATTGGCAATAGCTTGTATCCGCGTTGTGGATTTCAATATGACGGTGCGCACAATTACTATTACTGGTGGAAATAGCTGATTAAGGGATTAAGAGCCCTGCATAAGGTCTCTTAATCCTTTCCTTTTACTTTGCCCATCCCCCTTGATTGTGGCCATACTGGCTCAAAACCATATTGTTTATAAAGTAGAAAGGCATCGCCGTCTGCAATAAGGTTGATGTAACATGATGCGGGTAGTTCTTTCTCCATGAAATCCGCCAACATTTGCATTATAAGTTTTCCGAGACCTTTTTTCTGGTGCTCGGGTAGTACACAGATATCTACGACCTGACAGTGACAGCCGCCGTCGCCTACAAGTCTTCCCATACCAATAACTTCATTGTTGTTCTCTTGGTCTATGACAATAACACAACAGAGTGAGTTTTTTAGACCTATAGTCGCGGCTTCTTCTGTCTTGGGAGATAGCCCAGAGGCCACCCGTAAATAACAATACCTGTCTACAGAAGGCGATTCGTATATTGATTTGTATCTCATTTGATAGGGGAAAAAGTTTAAGACTGATAGGAAAACTCTCTTTGCTCTAGTTTGCCGTAGTTTTACATGGAAAGAAGGCCTACAAACAACTTAATAAAGACATTGTTAATGATGTCAACAAAGAATGCACCTACCATCGGGACAATTAAAAACGCTTTATGAGAAGCACCGTAGCGGTGCGTTATGGCTTGCATGTTTGCAATGGCAGTAGGTGTAGCCCCTAATCCAAATCCACAATGTCCTGCACTGAGTACAATAGCATCATAATCTTTACCCATTACACGATAGGTTACAAAGATGGCGAAGAGAATCATCATCAATGTCTGCAACAGTAATACAATGACGACTTGGGTTGCTAACCCGGAAAGCTGCCATAGTTGTAGTGACATCAATGCCACAGTCAAAAATAGATATAACCCTGTATTTCCCAGGACATCAACAGCATGGTCATTGACGATGTAGGAACTTGTGTGCGCTAGAATATTTCGTATTATAACGCCAATCAATAAACTCCATACAAAGTTTGGGAGTTCCAAAGCCGATCCCTTCATCGTTTCATAAAGCAGCTGACCTACCGTCACACATAGGGCAAGCATAGTGAGCGTCTCTATTACATTATGGACATTCATACGACGTTTAGACTCAGGGTTTTCAAAAGCTTCTATTGGCACTTCATCACCCTTCGGTTGAGGAGAAGGATTGATTTTGTTTTTCTTTAATAGGAAATTAGCAACAGGTCCACCGATGATGCCTCCCATAACCAATCCATAAGTTGCACAGGCCATGGCTAATTCCATAGCTCCTTCAATATGAAACGTCTTCGTAAGATTTTCGGCCCAAGCGGCGCCGGTACCATGACCGCCAGTCAGTGTGATGGAACCCGCAATTAAACCATAACTCGGGTCTAATCCCACTAATTTGGCAACAGAAACTCCGAATAAGTTTTGTAAAAAAATGAATGTTCCTGTCACGCCAATAAAAATCAATAAAGGTTTACCTCCTTTTTTTAGTTTGGCAAAATCCGCACTCAAGCCAATAGAAGAAAAAAAGATTAACATCATAGAGGTTTGAAGTGAGCTTTCAAATTGAAAGCTTAAGCCATAGAAATGATGGGCTAGATAGAGTAGGGAAGCTATCAAAAAGCCTCCTACAACAGGCTCTGGGATATTATAATCTCTAAAAAACTTTACTTTCTTAACGATGTGAAATCCTAAAAGAAGTACTAAACAGGCGAATGTGAGTGTTTCAAATATTCCAAAAACCATAAGTAGAAATTAAGTTTCGTGAAAGACGAATGGAACGTAAATGTACTAAATATTTGACATTTACCAAGCATTGAATTTCTATACCACTTAATTTCAAAGTCTTTAAAGTTTCATTTTCTATGAAAAGAGGTGCCAAATTTGCGCAACAAGAAAGCATACAATCACACCGTATAAGATTGGCAGTAGGGTTGCTACAATCGTCCATTTGCGACTTCCTGTTTCCTTGTATATGGTATATATAGTCGTACTACAGGGGTTGTGTAATAGGCTGAACAACATTAGATTGATGCCTGTTAATGTAGTCCACCCTGCGGTATGCAATAGTGTTGCGATTTCTGCATCTCCAGCTTCAAACATGATCCCAGCACCATGTCCCATAGCGGTGTTGCCTAGAACCATTGTTGTGAGCATCAGTATGGTTGGTATGACGATTTCATTTGCCGGAATAGCAACAACATAAGCTAACAGGATCACACCATTCAGACCGATGAAGATACCGATAGGATCTAAGCCTTCAATCATCCATAGTGCAATTGATAGTCCATTAACATCAATATTCGAGATCAACCATATGACAGCGCCAGCAGGTGCTGCAAATACAATAGCTCGCCAGAGAACGATAAGGGTGCGGTCCAATAATGAGGTATATACCGTTTGGAAAAAACGGGGGGGACGGTAGGGTGGAAGCTCCAGTGTAAAGAAGGAAGACTCTCCCTTCAGGAGTGTTTTGGATAATAACCACGACGTAAAAAAGGTAAAAGCTATTCCCAGTACAGCTATGAATACAACGGCAAGCATGGAGACCGTTCCTGCCCATTCTTTAGGCACTAAAGCGCCAAGAAAAATAGATGCGATTAAGATCTGTGTAGGCCATCTCCCATTACAAAGGGAAAAGTTGTTGGTAATGATTGCGATCAATTTCTCCCTTGGACTATTGATGATGCGGGTGGCGACAACTCCCGCAGCATTACAGCCAAAGCCCATACTCATGGTCAATGCTTGTTTGCCATGTGCACCTGCTTTTCGGAATAGGTTATCCAGGTTGAAAGCCACCCGGGGTAGATAACCGAAATCTTCGAGCAGCGTAAAAAGGGGGAAGAAGATGGCCATTGGGGGGAGCATGACAGCAATGACCCAAGCTGTAGCGAGATATACACCATCGATCAAAAAGCCTTCTAGCCACCAGGGGAAATGTAGCATTGAAGCGGCCGTTTTCAATATCGGGTATACCTTTTCTAATAATAAACCAGAAAGTAGCTCTGAGGGATAATTTGCACCGATGATAGTAATCCAAAGTACAAGACCTAATAATAGAAACATAATGGGGAATCCCCAAAAACGATGGGTTACAACATTATCAATTGCCCGGTCAATACGAAATGATCGAGTAGTGGAATCGGAGGATACGGTGTCACTAACCAATTTGTTAGATTTTGCATAGATGGCCTCGACGACCTTATTTCGATAATCGTCTCCGATTTTACTGCGGTATTTTTTTGCTGCCTGCACAATTTCTGCGCTATGGGGACCATCGATCAGAGGAGAAATGTCTCCACCTGTCAGTGCAGCCACGACATGCTCGTCATGTTCTATAAGTCGCATGGCTAGCCATTGCACATTAGGAAGGTCTGGATCGAGTTCTAACAATCGACTGCTGATATCTTCTACTGCTTTGCCGGTGTCTCCAGTCAATCGTACATACTGTTGTTTTTTTGTACGGAAAGTTCCTTCTGCAACCTGACGAATAGCTGCAAGTAGTTCAGTGATTCCCTCTTTTTTTCGAGCACTAGTGGCCACTACTGGGATTCCCAGATCTTTAGAAAGAGTTCGAATGTCGATATGTATACCATGACGAGAGGCTTCATCCATAAGATTGAGGCAGAGAACTGCCTTGTCCGTTATTTCTAGAATTTGTAGGGCAAGGCTTAAATTACGTTCTAGCCGGCTGGCATCGACGACGACTACCGTGACATCGGGTTTGCCAAATAGGATGAAATTCCGGGCTACTTCTTCATCTTCTGATGTAGATAGTAGTGAATAGGTGCCTGGGAGGTCGATTATTCTATAGGTTTCGTCTTGATAGGCAAATTTTCCTTCTGCTCGGGTAACCGTCTTTCCGGGCCAATTGCCAGTATGTTGTTTGAGGCCTGTCAACGCGTTAAAAACGGTGCTTTTCCCTGTATTGGGATTCCCAGCCAAAGCTATGGTATAGTGTACATTCCCTGTACTTTCGCCCAATTTTTTCAGACTGGCGTTTGGATTTAGTTCACAATTATCACATGCATTACTCATTATCATTCCCTTCTTTTATTTCAATCTGTACATAGCGTGCATCATCGTGTCTTAGACAGATCAGCGTACGATGGATTTCATAGGCAATAGGGTCTCCTAAAGGGCTTATGTTTCGAATGCTTATGAAAGCTCCAGCAACAAAGCCTAAATCTAATAAACGCTGTTTCACTTCATAGGGGCAGCCCTCCTTTATGCATTTAATTTCCGCTATTTGCTCCTTATGTAATGCTGTCAAGTCCATAATACACATTAATGTACAATCTTGTAAAACTAATTCTATGGACAAAGTTATTAAATAAATTAGATAAATCTAACAATTAAGTTTTTCGTGTTTGTTTTTTTATTTAGGTTGGATTGTAGCGTGTCCAAAAGTTTTTCCGTTTCTTTTATTAAGAAAACTTTCGAGGTTGGTGTTTACTGAACTCACTTTTTTAAAAAAAATATCCTGCAAGGCTATTATGTGGTTATAGGATAAAAATTGTATATTCAATTTGCATAAACGAAGTCATATGAATGAATTCAAAAATGTCTCTACCTATTTAGTTCCTGTTACCTTTTCCTACGATTTTGGAAATAATCTCCTCTATTGTCAAAAAAAGAATATAAGTATTTTAGTAGTATCACCCAAAACACTCATTTATGACAGATATCAATAACATTTTTAAGAGCAACGAAGAATGGATTAAAAAGCAACTAGCTATAGATCCGGAATACTTTGAAAAACTTGCAGCTGGGCAATCCCCAGAGATTCTGTACATCGGATGTTCCGATAGTAGGGTTTCGGCCGAGGAATTGATGGGAGTCGAGCC
>JBEBQJ010000050.1:0-27578 GCA_040395455.1 Sphingobacterium yanglingense
GTCAGCCCCGCGATAATACGCCCTACAAATAACCACGAGATCGTAGGTGCCAAGGCCAGAAAGATATAATCGACAGAAAAAGCGAATAATGAAATCAAGATAATAGGTCTTCTCCCATACTTGTCACTGAGATTCCCGACTACTGGCGAGAAGATAAATTGTGTAGAAGCATAAGCAAATCCCAACCAACCACCGTATTTGGCAGCTTCGCTGATATCACTATGAATAAGCTCCTCGATTAACTTGGGTACCACAGGTATAATAATTCCCCATCCGGTAATATCAATCAATAACGTAATGAATATAAAGCCAATAGCTGCTTTTTTTGTTGATTTTTTCATATAATAAAATAAAACCAAGATAAGTAAGCAGGACTTTTCATTACTGATACATTTCTAGGCGCAAAATTAAAAAGGTCGCTAATGTAAGAAAAACGCTTGATAAAAAAAGAACCGAAACGATAAATTTTCAAAAAAGAGCGTAAGAAAAGCTCTGGTTGTCAAAATGCATATCAACAACCGGAATCGAGGAAATTGCAAAACAGATTGCTTTCAAAAAATAGAAAACAACCTTAAATTATAGACAACACTAAGTTAGCTGATCTAAGCACGAAAAAGATGGCACGTATTATAGGAAAACAGACACATTTCAAATATGGATTGCTATTCCTGAATCATAAGAGCCAACAATGCCTGGTAGTAATTTTCCATAAGAGCCTCGTTTCCGTCGAAAAACAAATAAGGCTCTATCAGCTCGAGCTCCATCAACCGGAATCCTCCATTTACAATCACACCGTCAACACGGGCATACAAAGTTTGCTGCCCGACGGCATCGATGTATCTTTTTGCCTCAGCAACATGTATGGGATTAGGATCTGGATAGCTAATTCGTCCACCATGATAATGCTGCACCCTAAAGTCTCCAGACTTGGGTGTTTTCAACACACAGTGACTATAGACACCATTGAAAAACAGGAAAGACCACTCTCCTTCTTCAATCTCATCGACAAAAGGTTGTGCAATGAAATCTTCGTTAGTCAACAATAGATTAATATCATCGCGATAATTCTCGTAATTCGTGCTATCAATCACTATCGTATTTTGAGCGCCAGCGCTCACACAGGGTTTCAACACCAAGCGATCAGTATATAGATCATTGAACAATTGCTCGTTAAAAAACTCTCCCTTCTGTAGATACTTTGAAGCAATAACCGGAAGCTCTCTCGAGGCTATTTCCTGCAAATACTTTTTATGACTGTTCCAACGAATCACCTCTACAGGATTCAGCACACGGACACCGCTGATCTCTAAAGACTCCAACCAAGCTAAAAAATCAGACAAATGATTATGATAATCCCATGGGGACTTAATAATGATGACATTAAAATCAGTCCAATCTACGGTATGGTCATTCCAGATTGTCGTGACCACATCCAAACCTCGGCCTTTAAGAAACTGCAATAAATCTGCATCCTCATCTGTCTGCACGCCCTGTGCAAACTTTTTTTGTTTTCGATAACCTACTAATGCTATTTTCATTATGCACGATGAATAGAAGTTTTTATTTGGCAAATCTTTTCGTTCCGATGACACACAGAATAACACCTACTGTTACAGCAAGCATGCCCATACTGACTGTTTCCTGAAGCAACCAGGCTGCCAATGCCAGCGCAAGAAAAGGCTGAAGCAACTGCAACTGCCCCACCGTTGCAATACCTCCCTGTGCCAGTCCGTTATACCAAAAAATAAACCCTATAAACATACTGAATAAAGCAACGTAAGCCAAACTTCCCCAAGCGGCAATACTGACACCTTCAAAGGAAGCGGGCATATAGATAAAGAACAAAGGCAATAGAATAGGAAGTGAAATAACAAGCGCCCAAGAGATAACCTGCCATCCACCAAGCGATTTTGTCAGCTTACCCCCCTCGGCATAGCCGAGCCCGCAAAGAACAATGGCCCCCAGCATGAGCAAGTCCCCTATAGGTGATGCAGTGCCTCCCTGCGCTATTGCATAGCCCACAACAAGCAGACTACCGATTGCCGAAAACAGCCAAAATATAGGTTTAGGCCGTTCACCTCCCCGGACAATCGCAAATACAGCAGTAGATACCGGCAACACCCCTAGAAACACAATGGAATGTGCAGAAGTGATATGCTGCAACGCCAAGGCACTCAATAAAGGAAAGCCAACAACTACTCCCAACGCCACAATAATCAGGGACACAAACTGCTTTTTGCTTGGCCGCTTCTCCTTGAATATCAACAGGGCTGTAAGAGCCAATACACCTGCAATAGTAGCCCGCGCAAGGGTTACAAATACAGGATCAAATTCTAATACAGCGCACCGCGTCGCCGGCAACGAACCACTAAATAACACGACTCCTACTAAGCCATTTATCCAGCCCTGTGCTGTACTACTGTTTACTTTGTCTATATATAATTCAGCCATACTCATTTATTTTGACACAAAAATCGACAAGAAACACAAATAAACACAGTCACAGTTTTGGATATTTCGATAGACACAGTTATCTTTACAATACTAATTACGAGTAGCTAACGAAGATTGAGTCGTCCAACATAGCACGCTAAAACTCAGTATATGAAAAAAGACTTTCTATACAGCGAAATCACTAATAATATCGCCAACAAGATAAAACTGGGGGTGCTCAAAGCCGGAGAAAAGTTGCCTTCGGTACGAAAACTGAGCAGTCAGCATGGGATAAGTATCAATACGGCTAAACGGGTATTCCTAGAACTGGAAGGGCTATCACTGATACAGCCCAAACCACAGTCGGGATATTTTGTCAGTGACCTGGCCTTTTTTAAGTTACCTCTACCAGAGACCAGTAGCCCAATTCCATTCGCCCAGAATCGAGAACCGGATGAATTGATGAATGAGGTCTATTCGACAATGGGCCGTAACGACCTCACCCTCCTTTCAATCGGGGTACCATCGGGTAATCTCCTGCCACTGGCGAAACTAAAAAAGGAAATAATCCAAGCCACACGTGGACTAAGCGAAGGTGGCTCCGAATACGAACCACTACAGGGAAACATCAAGTTACGGAGAATGGTAGCCGCACGCTCATTGACCTGGGAGGGAAATCTTAAGGAAGACGACCTCATTACGACCAACGGCTGTATGAATGCTTTGTCGCTGTGCCTAATGGCATTGACCAAACCTGGTGATACCATTGCACTCGAGAGCCCCTGCTATCCAGGCATCCTACAACTGGCTGTCAGCCTCGGCTTGCATGTCGTAGAAGTCGCGACGCATCCGGTATATGGCATAGAAATAGAAGCTTTGAAAAAGCTACTCCCTCAAATAAAGGTATGTCTTTTGGTACCCAATTTTAATACGCCACTAGGCTATTGCATGCCTGACTCCAGCAAAAAAGAAATTGTAGAGCTGCTTGCTAAACATGACATTCCACTAATCGAGGACGACACTTATGGCGATATTCACTTTGGTCCGGAACGCCCTAGATGCTGCAAATCATTTGACAAGGAAGGAAATGTACTATGGTGCAGCTCGGTCTCTAAAACCCTCGCCCCGGGATATCGTGTAGGCTGGGTCGCTCCCGGCAAGTATAAGGCGAAATTACTGCGGCTGAAACTAGTACATTCATTGTCCTCTGTAACCGTCGTCAATGAAGCTATCGCCAACTTTTTAATGACAGGTCGATATGACAATCATCTCCGCCGACTCAGCAAAACTCTTCAGGAGAACTACCAGCATTTTGCTTTGGCTATTGCAGATTTCTTTCCTGTAGGCACAAAAGTGAGTCGCCCACAAGGCGGACTAACGTTGTGGCTTGAGCTTCCACACGAGATTGATACACAGACTTTATACCATTATGCATTAAAGAAAGGGATAAGCATATCGCCAGGCCGGATTTTCACGTTACAAGATCAATTCCACAACTGCTTAAGACTCTGCATCAGCTTGCCTTGGTCAGAACAACTCCGATTAGACCTTAAACAAATTGGAAGCCTAGCCAAAAGCTTACGGCAACAACCTCCAAGTTTGCGAACGGCAGACCGGGCCTGTTCTTAATAATACGGCACTAATCGGAAGCTCATCTATCAATAGGAATTACATTGCTAAAGAACACAAAACTTCAAATAAAAAATAACGCTATGACTATACATGAATTACAGGGAATAACTAAACAATTTGAATACTATCGTATGATTGCTGAAAAAGCAATCTCACGCCTCTCAGAAGAAGAGCTCAATCTCAAAATAAGTACTGAAAGCAATTCTGTAGCCATGCTTATGCGACACCTAACAGGTAATCTTCTATCCCGTTTTACTGATTTTTTCAAAGAAGATGGTGAGAAATCCTGGCGCAATCGGGACCAAGAATTCGCAGACGGGACATACGAAAAGACAACACTGGTCACAGAATGGAACAAGGCCTGGGAGGTATTATTTCAGACCTTGAAAGGTATCGATACAACAAATATTGAACAATCTGTCAAAATTAGGAATCAAGAGCATACCATAGCTGAAGCGATATATCGTCAATTAAGCCATTACCCCTATCATATCGGGCAGATTGTATTCATTGGGAAACTAATCCGTAATCAGGACTGGCAGTCACTGACTATCCCTAAGAACAAATCCCAAGAATACAATCGTGATAAATTCGATAATCCAAACTCTGAAACGCACTTTTCTCAAGGTTATTTGGACAAGAACACCTAGTGTTCTTCAATAAAACGAGGCTTGGCGGCTTTTCTTCCAAATACAACCATAATGACAATCATCAATAACAGGAAGTAAAAAGAGCTTTGCCAAGAGCTATCCCAATCGTGTAGCATACCAAAGATAGGAGGTCCAAAAGCCGCAATAAGATAGCCTACCGACTGAGCCTTGCCGGAAATCTTAAGGGTACCATCCATGGTCTTACTCTTGAGGGAAAAGAACAGTATGGAAAGACTGAATGCTAAACAACTGGAAACACCTATTATAACAGAGGCTAAATAAATAAATTGAGTTTTCAGCAGTACTAACATAGCGATGCCAAAAAACATCAATATCCCTACTCCATAAACCATCCATTGTTGGTCCTTCAATCTGGTCGCAATCACTGGACTGATAAATAAAACAGGCAGCATAGCCAATTGGATAATCAAAAGCACAACGCCAGTCTCCTCTTTAGCCATACCATAATCAATCAAAACAATAGGCAATAAGGCGACCAGGCAATAGTAAACAAGAGACTGTATTCCCATAAAAATACTGATATACCAGGCTTGTTTAGAGCGAAAGACATTAAAAGATGTTTGTTGCGTATTCGTAGCGCTGTTATTTGTCGCTGTTTCTTTCTTTCCAAAGAAAGTTTCCACCCCAACAGCTAGCAACGCTAATAGAGCCCAAAATATCCATATCCCCAGGGAGCCTCTCCACCCCATTCCGGTCCATGTTCCGATTGCGATACTTAGGCCAGAGGCGGTTGCGGCAGTCAGATTCATCGCTACAGAAAATATTCCAGTCATTACCCCTATTTTTTGAGGGAAGAGATTCTTGATGTACGCAGGTGTAGTAACATTGCCGATACAGATTCCTAATCCGATAAAAAATGATCCGACAAAAAGCATAGGTACATTACCGTAAACGCGCAAGTAGAGGCCTATAATTAAGAAAATGAGGGAATAAATCAAACTGTAATGTATATTGACTCGAACTGCCAGCTTACTGACCAATACGGAACAGGTAGCAAATACAATTAAGGGAATTGAGGTCAACAAACTCCCTTGCAGGTTATTAAGCTGCAAAACCTCTATTATCTCACTTAACACGGGGCTAACAGCGGTTATTGGGGCACGCAAACCTCCTCCTACGAATATAATCACGGCTATACTAAGTAATAGCAGACTTACTTTATTTTTCATTTCTATATTAACTTTAGACATCCGACGATATTGTTCGGATTACAAAAGCAAAGTTAGTCATGGCATTTTTATTAACTTTGCCAAAAAGTACATACAAAACGCCAACATGGATAACGAAATTATAGCAAATTGGAAGAACTTAGGGGTGGATGCCATACCAGCCGATGCTTATATTTGGTATGAAAACAATTGGGAACATGATAAATACGAGCATAGCCACATACGCTATCAACTCACTTATGTAGAAGAGGGATATCAATATTTCCATATCGGCACTCAAATCTATCTTGTCCCGCAAAATCACGTCATATGGATCCCGTCAGCTAGAGAGCATCGTACGACATCAAATGCCAAAACAGTAAATCTTATGCTTGTATTATTCAAAACAGTACCTGAAAATCCATTCTATGGAGAGATACATGTTTTTAAAGCGCCAGCAGTATTAAAGGAAATGCTTCGCTATGCGGCAAAATGGAATCAACGACTACAAGAAGATGAAGAACATAGCTCCTTTCTAAATGCGATGTGCTATAGTCTTCCCTACTTTTGTGAGGAGAACGAATTCTTGCAAATCCCCACTCCTATAGATCAAAGACTGACTCCGGTCTGTGATTACATCAATACAAACTATAAATACAACTTTGATGTCTCTATTCTCGCAGAACTTGCAGCAATGTCTGTCCGTAGCTTACAACGTATATTTAAGCAGGAAACTGGGATAACGGTTCAGAAGTACACGCAACTAATCCGGATATTAAAAAGTATAGAATTAATAGACACCCAACAATATACACTCAGTCAGATCGCTTTGATGGTGGGCTACAAAAGCTTATCTGCATTTACCGCTTCTTATCAAACTATCATGCAGGGCAAGCCTAAAAGTAAAAAAAGCGTTAGTTAAAGACTATGCAACAAATATTAGCAGGAAAAATGCTTGACAAGAGACAAATCGTATAAAATGGCAGAAGCCGCTATCGTAACGAAAGCGACTTCTATACCTCCCCAAGTTGAGTTTTAGAATAGTGTACCTATTCTGGTAGTGTATTCCTTAGCCGGAGAAACACTGTACATACTACCGCAATATGCTCTGTGCCCCCAAAGCCCACTCTAAAAAATCTATTAAATCTCAGTTTTATTGTTTTTCATAGTTAATGCCAGTAGATAGACTAACTACAATAACATAACAAGCATGTGATGATATTGTTTTTACTTTTTATGATTTTTTTTAAACTATTATTTTCTACGACTGATTTATCGATATACCATGTATAGAATCATTGTGCCAAGGCAGCACATTCATCAAACTTTACTAGCATATCCCTAGACGAAATAAATAGTCTATAAACAAAAAGTGTACTCCTCATACAGGAGTACACTTAGTAATCGAGAAGGAGTATGGATCATGCTCCACTAAGATTGCTTATAAATAGCGTCACAGTAAGATTGCAAGGACTGGATAAATTTTGCGACATGTAATCCATCACACACCGCATGATGTACCTGTATAGCCAATGGAAGTAATATTTCATCTCCTACCCTTTTATATTTTCCCATGGTGAAACTTGGCGCAAAGTAGTCAGTAAAATCAGCAATATTAAGATTAAACCCATCGAAATCTATCCAAGGTAACGCGGAAACATTAAAATGGTTCTCCGGAAGTGCTTCTGGAGAAAATCTTAAGTCTCCTTTATACTTTTCATCAGTTTCTGCGTAATGGTCGAGGAACCTATTAAAATCAGTAGTATAAGGCGTGCTCCACGCAGAAAATGTCTCCGACTCTGTATGTAGTACAGTATAGATAGGATGTACCGCATCCCAAATAATCAACTCGCTATCCTTCATGGCCATTCTAAACTCTTGATGTTTATTCACAGCCTTAGACAACAAATAGATCATCGTTGGATAAAACTTAAGCCCTTTCTCTTTGATAAAGGAGAGCACTTGTGTTATTTCTATCTTGACTGTTAGACTAAAACCGCATTTCAAGGCACCACGATAAGCATTGAAATGTTCTTTCCTATTCCAACCTTCAATATTGACTTTCTTATAATTCATTTCTTTCATAATACTACTACCAAACTTTTCTCTCACTGGCCTTCCAATCAAAAGGAGTCAATTCCTCCAGGGTCTTAAAGACTCCATTCGTCACTTCGATAATCGTATTCCTATTTTCGAAAGACAATTGTCCGATTAACTCGCGACAACGTCCACACGGAGGAACTGCATTTCCTAAACTGTCGACAGCCACTATTCTTCTAATTTGGCATTCTCTATTTTTCAACATCTCGGCAACTGCTCCATGCTCGGCACAGTGCCCTAGGGAACAGGCTGTGTCGATACTGATACCTGTATAAATATTTCCATCTATTGTTTCTAAAGCCGCCCCTACACTGCCATACTCAATATACTCATTAAGCGCTATTGGACTGGCTAACTGTGCCGCTATTCCTTTTATATTCATATCCATTTTATATAAAACACAAAACTACTATAAGTTATTTACGATCTATATCCCCATAGCTACTGATTACGTGCCATTTGTAATTTATTCCGTTTATTCCCTTCAAAAATGCAGCGCAAATACAACGGTTACAATTATTTCTCTTACTCCATTAATTTTAATTTACTCAAAAAAAGTGATTTCACTTAATCACTAGGACTAATACACGGATACCTTTTCCTTTTCAAAAATGAAACAATATCTTTGGGTATGAGTATAGATGAACTAAAAGAAGCATTATTAAATAGAACGTATCCTGAGCGTGTACAAATCAGTAGTGACCAAGTGGTGATAGATGTGCCAAAGTTCTTAGAAATTCAATTCTTAGAATGCGAACTATGGAAGAAAAAAGACATCACCAAATGCCCGGGCCACTTGCGACTTGTTAAGTTTTACGAAGCCACAAAAGTAGAAGACACAAGTGCAACTCAAGATTAATCTTTTACTTCACAAAATGGGCTTATTATATTAAAAATAAGCCTATTTTGTTTTTATAGTGCTTTAAATAAATCTACCCTTAACTTCCTTCTCTTTATCCATTAATCAAACGGCATTATATTTGTCACATCCACCCTAAACTGTAGAAGCCGATGATTGCGCCCCATAAAATTCATTTTTTATTCTGTATTGTAATTAGCATTAGCCTATTCAACTCCTGCATTTCCAGACTCAGCCGTCCCGCTATTACAGGTTATATCTACAACTATGACAATACCCCCGTAGCAGGCTGTAAGGTTGCTGAGGCCGAAACGGATGCACAGGGTTATTTCTACCTCGAAGAACGACGAACCAACCGTTTCTTTCTGACTGAAATGCTCTCGATGGAAGCTCCACCAGTGTTTTTTACACTCAACATCGAGAAAGAAGGATATCAAAGCTATCAGAATGATTTTTTTCAACGCCACGGAGGCGGGAGACCAAAAGGTGCATTGGATAATATAGATACACTTTATATCAAACGTGTTGGTGAACAAATCCCAATCGAACATTACATCTATGACGACTGGACATTTTCGGCAAACAAGAACCTAGACACATTGTACGGTATCAATAAAAACTATAGAATACAAAATATAATTTCCAATACATCAGGGTTTCAAGACAAATATGGTTGGGGCCAAGTCTATCGATACAAAAGTACGAGTATCCCCGACAGCAGTTGGAGTACTGAATCTTATGATCTGTTGACTAGCTTGGATATCTCCCTACAGAAAGAAGGAACTTATGAAGGCAAAAAGACACGCAAATACCTTAATCCCTGGCGCCACCGGAAGGAATATGAAAGTACCTACCGGGAGGCTTATAAAATTCCATCAGACAGCAGCTACAGCAAAGGTAGATTTACTATAAGCGGTGATATCATACGTTTTGACAAAAGGTTTGCTAAAGCAAATGCAGTTTACCAAATCGATTCTATCGACAGGGATATTCTTATACTGATTTGCAAACCAGATTAAAAAATCTATCGCTATTGCTCCATAAGCGTCCGTATCAAATCATATCCCGCCTGCCAAACATCCCGTTTTGCTTGATTCAGTTGATTGATAGACAGGTTAAGATCTACCAGCAGCAATCGTCCTTCTCTATAGGCCTGTTCTTGTTCCTGTTTAACTTGTTCTGCTAAATGCATTACTGTTTTAAACCGTTCCAATTTGGATTGGGCAACGGCAACTTTGACCTGTTGCTGCTCTGAACTGATCCGATCACTGTCCGTTTCCTCCCTCAGTTTTAGCGACGTGATTTCAGACTGAATGCGGAGCTTTTCAAAAGTAGGCCGAACAGTGAAAAACGATGATAACGGTAGGCGTAGAGCAAGATTTACATAACTACTGCCATACCACTCCTTCCCACGATCCAATCGAAATTCATTACTAAAATATTGCTCGCCTAGGTACGCGTTTGCTTTCAACGAAGGAAGCAACCCACTCCGCAGAGCCTTATGTTGCAACTCGTACGACTTCCTGTCCAGTTCCAAAGCAAGTAAGCCGACATTCTCCGGATCATACTTTCTAACAAAAACGACAATATCTTCAATATTGGAACTCAATACTTTTGTTGTCTCCAAATCGACAAATCGACGTAACTCCAAATCTGCGTCCAACAATACAGACCAGGCCTCATGCAGTTGTATACGTTTTCGCTCAAACTCCTGTTGAGCCGTCAAATAGTTTATTGATTTTTCCCGTCCTTCTTCGTAGCGTGCCTGAGTAACACGCAAAATATCC
Source organism: Sphingobacterium yanglingense (assembly GCA_040395455.1). Lineage (GTDB taxonomy): Bacteria > Bacteroidota > Bacteroidia > Sphingobacteriales > Sphingobacteriaceae > Sphingobacterium > Sphingobacterium yanglingense_A. The sequence continues at coordinate 10,631 of JBEBQJ010000050.1, forward strand.
TGATATGCCATCGAATCCTGTTGTGCCAAGGCATACTGTTCTGTCGCTAAAATTACTGCTGCATACGCTAAAGTGGCGTCGCGTTGCCAATCCACCTGTTGCTGACGCAAATCCAGCTCAGCACGCTTCACTTCCAACGATTTCTGTTGTTCGTCCAATCGCCGTCTCGGATCAAAAAGATCCCACTCGACCTGCAAACCTGCCTTGGAAGACCATTTTGTCGCAAATTTAAGGGGGATTATTGCGCCGTCGGTAGCGTTGGGATCGAAAGCGATGGCCGGTACGGGGGTAGTCGGCACAATCAAGTTACGCTGCAAATTAGCGTCGATATAAAATACTGGAATCCGGTTAGTTTGAAACTCCTTTAACTCTTGCTTTCGGACTTCGATCTGCAATGTCCGTTGCCGATAGGCTATCCCACTTTCCATCTGCTGCCAGAGCCCTTCAATACTGAGAGACTGAGCCTGACAAAGGCTTGGAATCAAAAGGAATAATATGTAAACAAGTATTCTCATCTTAAAACACAGAGGCCGGTTCCAGTTTATTAACTTTACGAACAGCAAATAAGGATCCTCCTACAGAAATAAGTAACGTAATCCCTAACAAAAACAAAGAAAATCCTAACGAAAGATCAATAATAAGCCCAGAGTTACGTACACCAAACTTAAATCCGAGCAGAAGTAACATAGCCAGTGCATAACCTATCAGTGCATATAAAAACGCCTGTACTACAATAAGTCTATTCACATAGCCATTGCTCGCCCCGATAGCCTTCAATGTACCATAATCCTTAATACGGTCCAACGCAGAGGAATATAAGGTAAGACCAATAATGAAAAAACCACTGATCATCGCAAAGAGCACAAGTGTACCAAAACTCATTCCCATATTAGAGGTTATCAGAATTTCGCGCACGGTAGATTGCTGTAGCTTCTTTGCGTCCCAAGCGCGTAGTTGTGGAAAAAGCTGCTCCACATCGGCCAATACAGTGCCTTTATCTACTTTCGGATCTAATTTGGCAATGATCAGATTGATATCGGACGGAGACAAACTAGCTAGGGCTCGGGCATTTTCCAATGTAGTATACATAAGACTAGCACCAAAGGCTTGCGCCCCCTTGGTAAGTACGCTTATCCGCGCGGCTTTGCCATTTATTTCAATAGGCTTATCGAGCGACAATTGCGTATTCCAACTCTTTTCACTATAGATTTCAGCGGAAACGGTACTTGGGTTAATTAAAGAGCCGATCGCCCCCTCTGCTATCTTCTCTTTGTTAGGCCCCATTACAAAATGAGGTGCTGCTGCTCCGACTAAGGTTATGGAGGCCGTTTTACCATCCAAAAATGTGGCCTGTGCAGGAGCAAGTACCACAGGATAGGCTGCGTCAATCCCCTTAAGACTACCGATTTGCTGTACCAAACGTTGGTCTAAGCGATTTACCGTGTTGATGTTCTTACTTTGTCCTTCAATAATCCATAGCTCATGATCGCCTACTGGTGCATTGCCCACTAGATTTCCCATCAGTCCCATCAAGAAGAACAATAGGCTCAACTGTTGTCCAATAAGAAAAATACTGATGACCACCGCTGTAATTATACCTATACTCTTGGCTCTATCGTACTTTATAAACTTGAAAGCGACCTTTAACATTATCTGATTTTTATCACGCAGTCTACCTTGGTATTGATTACCAAATCTGTACGGTCCTTAATTTGAATCTTAATCCTTCGTACACGGCGATCCTGAGCTTCATTCGCAGTCTCATAAAAAATTGATTTGGTGGACAATATCGGATTCACATAGATTATTACTCCTTTATTTCCTTCCTGTCTATTTGGCATAGGATAAATAAGCACTTCCTGTCCAATCTTCACTTCGTTGGCAAAAAGTTCATCTACTTCCGCTTCCACAATAGGATTATCTACCTTTACAATACGCCCCAACTCTTCATTTGAGCTGACCTGCTGCCCTACAGACATATTTAAGTCACTGACAATTCCAGAGCCGAGTGCGCTAACAAGCAGCTCCTTTTGTTGTTTAGCAGCCTTTTGGGCAACAATACCTTGTTCGGCCATAGCGATTTTTTGCCCTTCTAATTGTTTCTTAAGCCCTTTCAATGTTGATTCTTGCTGTTGCAAACTGGAATAATCCAAAGCCACCGTTTCCTTTGTTTCCGCATTACGTTCGAGCAGGCGTCTTGAGGTTTCATATTTTTGTCTGCGCTCGTCCACTACTAATTCGGCTTTTCGGATTTCTTCCTGGATTACTTTTAGATCGGCACCTAGACGGTCCAACTGCAACTTCGCCTGCTGTACATCTAGATCCGCTTCTCCCCTTTCCATCTCAAGTAACGCTTGACCTATACGCACGGAATCACCTTCATTGACAAGAACTTTATTAATACGACCTGCCACCATACTCGATATCACTACGTCGGCAACAGAGGGCACGATCTTTCCAACAGCTTGTATATCTTTAACCTCTTCTAGCACTTCCATAGAAGTCTTCTTATCTGCTTCCGATTTTTTAGCCCCCGGTGAACAGGCACAAACCACCATAGAAGACAGCACCACTTTCAATAGCGATATTTTACTTATAATATTGTTCATTTTTAAGATTCATAGATACTATACCTTCTTCCACATATATCGTCTTGTCCGCAAATTTACGCAAACGCAAATCATGTGTCACTATGATTACAGCTTTTCCTCCTTCTGCCAATTCTTTCAGTTCAGTCATAATCACTTCGGCACTATGTGCATCCAAAGAAGCTGTAGGTTCGTCGCAAAGGATCATTGAGGGCTCAGTCACCAGTGCACGAGCGATTGCCACACGTTGTTTCTGTCCACCACTCAGTTTCTTAGGCAGGTTCATAAATCTGTCTGCCAATCCCACTTTTTCCAAAGCTAACGCAGCTTTTTTTCGGGCTTCTGATTTGGATATCCCCTGTAAAACGAGCGGATGCATCACATTCTCTAATGCATTAAGGGGCTCTATAAGATTAAATTGCTGAAAGACAAATCCAATTTCGTGCAGGCGCAGTGCTGCCAGCTCCCGCTCCTTCAGCTTTGTGACTTCTCTTCCCTTATAATACACCTGACCCATGGTAGGATAGATGATACAGCCTAATATAGATAGTAGTGTTGTTTTACCGCTACCCGAAGGCCCCATAATCAGCGTCAACTTATTGGTCTCAAAGCTAACATCCGTCGTATCAAGCGCAGTAATGTTACTATCTCCTGTTTTATAGATTTTACTGACTTGCTCTAATTTGACTATTTCCTGCTGCATATCCTGAAGGAGTCAATTTCGCTAAAAAAAATGGATAAAGAAAAAGCAATTATGAAAACAGCCTCACTTCACTAACTTATTCTACCATAAATAACTTTAACGAAACAGAGAGCAACTTCAATAATATCCGCTTATTCAACTCTAAAAGCCATTTTCACCCACCCCAATTAACACACAGCTAAATATTTAACATTCAATTAACTAAGCAGACACTATAATTGTGAATATTAAAATGTACTTTTACGTCATCTGGACGATTTGGTCCAGTATAAAGCGATCAACTATACCCCACTATAATTTAAATGACTCCTACAATCAAGTTCAACAATGTGAACACCTTATTTTCGCGTGCCCTAAAAGAAAAAACCAATCAATATTTTAAGGAGACACTTCAGAAAAGGACTGGTAACCGAAAGATTTTTATAAAAGCAGGCATCCTGCTTTCAACTTTTGTACTACTATACAGTATATTGGTTTTTATACAGCCTCATTGGGTCATTAGCGTCATATTATGCATGCTCTTTGGGGTTAATTTGGCAGCCATAGGATTTAACATTATGCACGATGCTGGACACAACTCCTTTTCAGAGCATAAAAACTTAAACACTTTTTTATCTTACTCCTTAAACCTATTGGGAGGAAATATCTACTTCTGGAAACTCAAACATAATATAGCACATCATACCTACACAAACATCGATGGAGAAGACCATGATATTGAAGTCAAGTTCATGCGGATACATCATGACCAAGAGCTCCGTAAACACCATCGTTACCAAAGATTCTACTTTCCTTTATTATACGGTATCTCTTACCTAGCTTGGATATTTTATCAAGACTATGAAAAATATTTCAGACAACGTATGGGGGTAACATCAGATAAGTTTCATTTTCCAATCCGTGAAAAATTCATATTCTGGACAAGTAAGATATTACACTTTACACTCTTTGTTATTGTTCCCATTATGACCGTGGGGTGGTTAGCAACACTTCTAGGGTTACTAATTGCAGGTGCTGTATGTGGAATGAGCTTAGCTACGGTCTTTCAACTTGCTCATGTTGTTGAAGAAACCGAATTTAAAACAATCGACGAGGCTAAAGTTGAAGAAGAGTGGATGATTCATCAAATACAATCTACCGCCAATTTTTCGACAGAAAGTAAAGTTTGGACTTGGATACTTGGCGGTCTTAATTACCAGGTAGAACACCACCTATTCCCTAAAGTCAGCCACGTACATTACCCAGCGCTCAATCGTATCGTGCGTCAGACTTGTCAAGACTACAACATTAAATACAACGAATTCAAGTCCTTTTGGGCAGCATTTCAATCACACGTACAGGTGTTACATGCAATGTCAAAATAATAAATAGCTTAGTACTTAACGCATACAGGATTATAAGATATTCAAAAGGAGGAACTATACAACATAGCTCCTCCTTTTTTTTTAGCCCCCCAACCAATGAGATTACACACAATTCATCGTCCCTAAATTTCTCAAATCACCTAAACAAGGTTAATGCTATTAATTACCTCCCCATTTATCGTCCACAACATAGTTCCTAAATCCGAGTTCCGATTATAAACTCCATCGCCATTAAAGGAGGCGCCAAATGGCGCTATCTTATTCCCATTTATCTTATTATCATGCCAGCCCATCGTTCCGGCATTTTGATTGAATATCCCACCTCCATAAGACATTGCAACAGAAGTCGCCGTATTAAAGCCAATAATATTATCAGTCCATATCATCGTCCCGTGATTGACATTATACACTCCTCCTCCATAAGCCAATGAAGTAGAAACCGCAATATTATTCTCTATTACATTCTCCGTCCATATCATGGTGCCTTCTTGCGAATTTCTATTGTACATCCCCCCACCAAAAGCTGCTGCTGCCGACGAAGAACAGGAAACCGTATTATTCCTTATTGTATTATTAATCCACCTTATAACCCCATTCCCTTTAATCTCGCTATAGATAGCGCCTCCATAAGCATAAGCTGACGATGATGACGCCATATTATCAATAACCTCCAAATTTCTAAAAGTCATAAGGCCAGCAGTAAGAATATTATATATCCCACCACCACAAAATCTCCAAAAGGACTCTCCATTAACCCGAATAGAACTACCCATGGTTTCACTTCCTCCCCCGATAATTGTAAACCCATCCAAGAGAGACTTATCTCCCATATCTCCCGCTGCTACAACAACATGAAAGGCATTATCTTTCCGGTTAGTAAATCTTAAATACCTTCCTTGACCAACTCTATTATCATCGTCATTATAATCTCCACTTAAGACACTACCACTCCCACCTTTAGGATTTAGAACCCTTTCTTCTATCCCTGGATTTCCTGAACTCGGAAAACCTCCTAATATTTGCACATCCCTTACTAGCAAAAATGCTCTATCTCTCAGTTCTTCAAGCTTTCTACCAAAGCCTTTTGTTTGCTCAGGACTGTACAGAGGTTTATAAAGTCCAACTGCCACCCAAATTTGCAGGGGATTTTCTTTTGTCCAAAATCCCCTATCTTTATTTTCATGGGCCCATTTCAATGCATCTGCCAATTCGGGGATAGCATTCTCCCAATTGGCTCCAGAGCCACTACCTCCCCTTACACTCTGATTTACATAAAGAATATTATCAGTTGGTGATATGTATAACAACCCCTTGGCGCCTGGAAACTCATAGGCACTTACGTTGACGACCTCAGTAAACAAACGGTCACCGTCAAACAAATTTTCATTTGCTTTCAAATTGAATTTTCTTATAATGGTATGCAATGGAAAGCTAACAAATAAATACCTATCTACCTAATATTTCCACAAAAACATTCTATTTATTTAGAATAAAACGATTCTAGTTCCAATGTAATACGTGAAAAGTGGCAATTAGCCAGATTTTCAACCCATAGCATAGCTGCCTCTAGCCTGCATTTAACAGCATCTAAATATTGTAAAAAAATGTATTTTTGTCGCTGCATCAATTTTACGACTGTATTCGTTTATTATTGTTCGCCCTATATTAACATAAATAATATGTCTATAAACACTAAGCGCTTATTCTCATTTTTTTTTATACTGGCCAACTTGTCTGTACTTCTAGCAAAACAAATTGACCCCAACCTCCTACACAAGGAAATTTCGGAATTAAATGACAACAACCAAAATGAACAATCTATACTCATACTGGAAAAGATAATTAATGACCCCAAATCCTCACCATTTGACCTCACCCATGCCTATCTTGCCAAATCGCTAACCTATAAACAACTATACAACTATACAGGAGCTCTAAAGAACCTCGAATTAGCGTATCTAGAAAGCCAGAAAAGCCACAAGAAAGAAGAATTGGGAACCCGCATTATCGTCGAGCGTATATTAATTCATTTCGACTTAAAAAACGAACGTGAGTATCTTGAGCTTCTGAAACAAGTTAACCCTGAAAACCTACAGCACCTAGAAAAGGAAACCCTTGCTTTCTACCAGTGTATCCTAGGTCATCTTGAATTACGTAAAGGAAATTATCAAGAAGCAGACTTACACTTTGATAAATCTATACAGCTTTTTCAGTCAACAGCTCCCAAACACCTCCCTATTATTTACAAAGCGAAAGTCGAACTATACAATATTTCAGGGTTAAAACATAAAGCAATAGCAGCATTTGAAGAAGGACTTCGCTGTGCAAATGAGCACGGCGTCGATATCTACAAAATCATGATGTATGAAACCATGATTTATTACTACACTTCCAACAAAGAATACGAAAAAGCTTACCATACCCAAAAAACCGTCAGCGAAGCTCGGCGCCAATATGATGCTGCAAACAGAAGTGGCAAATTGAACCTGTTAGAAAAAGAACTCTTACAACAACGTAACGATATAGAATTGCTCAATAAGAGAAATATGATGTGGATGTTTTCCTGTATCATCGTATTGTTATGTATTCTTGTATTCGTTCTATTAAAACTCTTTCATTCCAATAAACATCGTCGTGTGTTAATGGAAAAGGAAATGACCCTAATGCGGCAAAACCTCAAGCAATATGTCACAGAGACTCCGCCTCATGTAGAGAATAAAATAGAGATACAACAGCTTACGCCACAACTAACAACCAGGCAGCTTGAAATCATTGAACTTGTAAAACAGGGAAAAACCAACAAAGAAATCGGTAATGAACTTTTTATTTCAGAGAACACTGTGAAGTATCATTTGAAAGCTATTTACGAGCTACTGGATGTCAATAACAGGGTCGCATTGATTAAAAATGAGCAATAACTCTACTATATCCTACAAATTGTAAACACAATACAACGATTCGTAAACGGTTTTGTCACAACTACTGTGCTTTAGATACTTTTGACATATTCATAGTTATCATCTCAAAAATTGAATATCAAAAATGACAACAGAAAGCAACGTAAAAACTATCGCTGAAAAAGTTAAATCCCTAGCTATGGGATTTATTGGGTCCATGTTTATTGCTCTAGGTTTTAGCTATTTTAGTGAACAGGCTTACTATCGTGTCCCTAGAATACTAATCCCAATCTACAATTTACTGGGGAATATCGGATTAGCTATCGGATTGCTCATTTTAGGAGCGATACTTCTATACGTCTCTTACACAAAGTTCAAAAACAATGAAGGTCGACCTGCAATTATATTGACTGTTCTTCCTCTATTTATTATTTTTTCCTTCACTATAACCAAATGGACAGAAAAAAACAACACCCCCAACCCTATCCCCTCCAATGAAGCAGCTGGAGCAACCACCAAAGAAAACAAAGACGCAATCCGCCCCAAACTAGACCATTCTCTAGCAAACACCTACTTGGATCAGGTAGAACTTCTTGTCGACAAAATGTCAAAGGCAAAGGAACAAAAAGACGACAAGACATTTGAAGCATTGGAAGCCCAATACTTTGAACTTCAAAATCAACTTGCCAATATTATTCCACAATTAAGCAAAACAGATAAACATGCCGCTTTTGTACATTATAATGCCTATCTAGCCAGTAAGATCAACAAAATGAGGGGTATTGAATAAAAAAAATTTCAGAACAGATTGAACCTTTTGTTGTTATTCATATCTAAGGTACAAGCAATTAGGTAACCTTTTGCTTTAATAAACCTTTGTCATGGAAAAGAACAAGAATCTCCACCTATTGTGGCGTAGTGGATTTGGCCCGAGTGTTACTGACGCTCGGGATATCGAGAAACTAACCCCTAAGCAACTTTGGCAACAAATAAAGGAAAATACCTCAGAAAAGTTGTCTGAAATCAAACCATCAAACTCCTTTGTTCAAGAAAATTATGATAAAACAACAGGAACAGAGTTAAGTAAAGAACAAAAAGATGAATTGGCCAGACAGATAAGGCAACAGAGTTCTAAGGATATCAAAGAGTTCAATAACCAATGGATTCATAGTATGGTCAATAGTGCTAATCAATTGGGAGAAAAAATGAGCTTCTTTTGGCACCATCATTTCGCCATACGTCAAAATAACAGCCTTCTGCAACAGCACGCGATTCGGATCATTCGAAAACATGCACTAGGTGATTTTGGCGACCTCCTTCGGGAAGTAAGTAAATCTGGCGCTATGGTCCTCTCGCTTAACAACCAACAAAACCGCAAACGTTCCCCAAACGAAAACTTCGCACGCGAGATTATGGAGTTATTCAGCATGGGAATCGGACATTATACAGAGAACGACATCAAAGAAGCAGCTCGAGCATTCACGGGATGGGGAGTAGCGAGAGATGGGCAATTTACATTTAATAAAAGATTCCACGATGATGGCATAAAGCACTTTCTCGGAGAAAGTGGTCACTTCAATGGCGACGATATCATTGATATCATACTAAAGCAGCCACAGACTTCGGTCTTCATTGTCGATAAAATATACCGCTACTTCGTCAATGAGACCGTAGATAAAAATCGAATTGAAACACTGGCTCACTCCTTCCGAAAAGATTATAATATCCTAGGGCTTCTTGACCATATTTTCAATAGCAATTGGTTCTACGAAAAGGAGAATACAGCCAATAGAGTAAAGTCTCCTATCGAACTCTTAGTTGGACTACAACGCCTGTCTCCCATTAGCGCTATGGACGAACAATTACAGTATCGGACCCAAAGGCTATTAGGACAAGTTCTATTTTCACCTCCAAGTATTGCGGGCTGGCCGTCGGGCAAGAGTTGGCTAGATAGTAGCACATTAATCGTTAGGTTACAACTGCCGCAGATTATCGCAGGCACAGCTACAATCAACCTAAAAGCCAAGAGCGATGATGACAACACAATGGGCTTGAGTAATTCTGATGACATAATACGTCTTCATAACCAGGGTCGGGTTACCCGAAATCCAAAATGGGAAAAATGGCTCTCCGACCGGACGCAAGCAGATATTACCTCATGGATTACACTTCCCACTATCAGTAAGGAGACCTTAACATTACTTGAGCAGAAAAGCCATAATGATAAGAACGACTACACACTCAGTCTCATGAATCTACCTGAATATCAACTCTGTTAAAAAAACTGCTATGCTAATTAAAAGAAGAGAATTTTTACAAACTACAGCTTTAGCTTCCGCAAGCCTGCTTCTCCCCAAATTTCTAAATGCAATGGCAGGCCAGACGTTACCCAATGGAAGGCAAAAAGTACTCGTTGTTGTACAGCTGACAGGGGGCAATGACGGGCTAAATACCATCATTCCCTACACTAACGACATCTATTACAACAGTCGTCCAGAATTATCCATCAGCAAGCAACAGGCGCTGCGGCTCAATGATGATGTTGGTCTTAACCCCAATCTTCCCATACTTAAAGACCTACACGACGAAGGCTATCTCGCTGTCATGAACAATGTTGGCTATCCGAATCCCAACCGCTCACACTTCAGGAGTATGGATATCTGGCATAGTGCAAGCAGTGCTGATGAATACCTGAATACCGGATGGTTAGGGCGTTACTTGGACAATCAGTGCAACGATTGTGACCTCCCAACCCAACTAATCGAAACTGACGACATCCTCAGCCTAGCGCTAAAAGGTAAGGACCATCAGGGAATCACCTTTCGTGATCCACGCAAAGTCTACAGCAAAGCACAAGAGCAATTTTATAAAAACATCGGAAAAACACACCAGCACGAACATGAACATGATATGGCCGATTATCTATATAAAGTACTTGGCCAAACAGTAAATAGCACCAACTATATCTTAGAAAAATCACGTACGAACCCGAGTAAAGCAGAGTACCCATCTACAGCATTTGGGAACAACCTAAAACGTATTGCATCTCTAATCCGAAGCGATATCAATACCAGTGTGTACTACGTCTCGTTGGGCAGCTTCGATACTCATGTTAGACAACAAGCAAGACAAACAGAATTATTTAAAGAGCTTAATGCAGGGCTTCAAGTGTTCACCGACGATCTAAAGAAATCAAATCGTTTTGATGATGTACTTATTATGACATTCTCTGAATTTGGTCGACGCGTAGCTCAAAACGCGAGCGCTGGCACAGACCACGGTACAGCGAACAATATGTTTTTCATCAGCGGTGCACTAAGACAAAAAGGAATTATAAATGAGCTTCCGGACCTATCCAACCTAAGCAATGGTGACCTAGAGTATTCCGTTGATTTTAAGAATATTTATGCAACTATTCTAGACAAATGGTTAAACAGTAACGTACCCGAAATCTTGGGCAGAGAATTCAAGTCTTTGGATTTTATCTGAGCCAATTAACTACATAACGATAGTATATGTTGACGCCTACCAAGATTGTACTGGTAGGCGTCAATACCTATTTATTATTGTGCAATAAATTTAGGGTGTATTAGATTCTCTACAGAATATATTTCATCCCACTTTGCTTGGTTTATCAGCTTACGCTCGACCACCACAATCTCATAGATAGATTTGCCGGTTGCAAGAGCCTCTTTAGCAATAGACGAACACTCCTCATATCCCAGTATAGGATTCAATTGAGTGACAATACCTATACTTTGCATCACCATATTTTTACTATGCGCTACGTTAGCGGTGATTCCCACTACACATTTATCTTTAAGTGCGGTGCACGCCTTAGTCAAATATTGCAAAGACGTAAACAAAGCCATTCCCATTACAGGCTCCATTACATTCAACTGTAACTGCCCAGCTTCCGCCGCCATAGTCACCGTCACATCTGCTCCAATTACATAAAAGCATGTTTGGTTCATCAATTCAGGGATTACCGGATTCACTTTTCCTGGCATAATAGATGAGCCTGGCTGCATAGCAGGCAAATTAATTTCACTGATACCACATCTCGGGCCGCTGCTCAACAAGCGTAAATCATTACAGATTTTACTCAATTTTATAGCGCTCTGCTTCATCGCTCCACTCAGCTGCACCAATGCGCTGGTATCATAGGTTGCCTCAATAAGGTCTGCAGCAAGCGTCACTGGCACTTGACTAATATCCGCTAAGTACTTTACACATAACTCAGCGTATCCCTCTGGGGCATTTACTCCTGTGCCAATTGCTGTCGCCCCCATATTTACCTCAGTCAGCAATTGGGTGATAGCTTTGATATTCGCCACATCTTTGCTCAAAGACGTAGCAAACGCATTGAATTCTTGTCCTAATGTCATTGGTACAGCATCTTGCAACTGGGTACGGCCCATCTTCAAAATGCTATCAAACTCTTTGCCTTTGTTGTAGAATGCATCCCGTAACTCTTCCAAAGCCTTTAAGAAAGAATCTACTTTAAGGTAAAGTGCAATTCTAAAAGCGGACGGATAAGCATCATTTGTACTTTGTGATAGATTGACATCGTTATTGGGGTGAAGGTGTTTATAATCACCTTTTGCATATCCTAAATACTCCAATCCCAGATTGGCTATTACTTCATTAGCGTTCATATTGGTAGAAGTCCCTGCCCCACCTTGAATAAGGTCACTAACAAATTGATCTGCAAATTCGCCAGCGATTAAACGGTCACAAGCATATGCAATAGCTTCAGCTTTTCTAGTATCGAGGACTCCCAAGTCCCGATTAGCCAAAGCTGCTGCCTTCTTTACATGGCCAAAAGCTTTAATAAATAAGGGCTCACTACCGATAGGTATACCAGTAATATCAAAATTCTCCTTAGCGCGCATGGTCTGTACACCATAATAGCAGTCGTTACTGATTTCTTTCTCACCCAAGAAATCGTGTTCGATTCTAAAAGTCGTCATTTTTTTATTTTTTGTTTAAGTTGATTGTTCTAATCCATTAATGCCTTAAAATCAACCCCTATTCTGCAGCCCTTATTTTTGCTCTCATAACTCCAATAATGCCCAATTGCAAGAAAAACCTAGGGAAAACTACCGCCAATTCCATAAAAGCCAGTCCACTTTGAGTGACCGACACAGGAAAACAAGCTTTTAGGACAAATTTTTAGCATTAATAACCGATTTCTGCCAAATTTAACAAAACTTAGTTCATAACAAAACGTTATTTTTCTAAATCCATTGAAAACACTAAAGCTTCTTTATTATTCACCCAAAAACATATTTTAAAAAGAAAGGCTCCGAAATATCGAAGCCTTTCTCTTATCATGTCCGAAACAGAATACCTTTAAAAGTAACGCACATAAAAATATAATACAATTATGGTGATAAGCAACCACCAAATAGTTGGATTACGGATACCACCATACAAATTCCGATCCTCAGCTGGTACTTTGTACATATCTTTGGTCAGAACCAGGTTCTGTAACCGTTCTATACTTACCGCAGGAGTGGCCAAGCTCACAATAGCACACACAACCATACAACTCCAGAATACAATACCTGTGCGATTAAAAAACGGCATCTCTGGAAGAGCGTACTCCATGGCCAACGATAAGGGTATAGTGAGCAATCCTGCCGCCAACGCTCCTTGAGAGGTTGTTCTTTTCCAAAATACCCCCATCAAAAACATAGTAGCGATTCCAGGTGTAAACAGCCCATAGAGATTCATCAAATAAAGAAATACCGGCTTGTCGGAATAACTGATTAACGTCACAGCACTCAATATCCCCAGCACAATAATAGCCACCCCAGAGCGCTTACCAAATCGTACAGCCTCTTCGTCTGTCGCGTTCTTATTTATATATTGACCATACACATCTACCGTCAAAATAGTCGTACAGGAATTGATTGCTCCCGATATATGCGACATAATAGCAGATATCAACCCAGCCATAACCAAGCCTATCAATCCTTTAGGTAAAAGTGTTTCTACCAGAGTAGCAAAAATCAAATCTGGTTGATCCAACTTTGGCAAAAATTTAGGAGCGACCAATGCAGGTATTGTTATAATCAATGGTACCAAAAACTTCAAATAATCACCAAAGATAACCCCCATTTTACCATGCCATTCGTTTTTAGCCGCCAGCACGCGCTGCACAATAAACTGATTTGTTGCACAGTAAAATACGGAGATACACAACAAGCCTCCCAAATACATCGTCCATGGAAAATCAGGATCACTAGCGGGGTAAAACATCTTCCAATCCTTCGCTGATTCCGTAACTGCTTCAAATCCTCCAGCTGCATTGATTGTCGCAAATGTCAGCACGACTCCGCCCAGCACCAAAATTACCAGTTGAACCATCTCGGTCCATATCACAGCCTTCAATCCTCCCAATACCGTATATATACCCGTCAAAATGGCCATACCAAAAATACTATATAGAATAGGAACACCAAATAATGCATGCAAAGAGAGTCCTCCAAGATAAAGAACAGCACCTATCTCCACAAACACGTAGGTAAACAAGATTAGAATCGCGTACAATACCCTTGTAGCACCTCCATATCGTTTTTCCAGGTATTCGGGCACCGTATAAAATCCATTACGGATATAAAAAGGTAGGAATATCCAAAGTAGCGCATTAAAACCAATCAAAATTGCCCCCCATTCCAGCGTGATAGCCACAAACCCTCGATCATAAGCCGCTCCCATCGCACCCACCAAATGGTGACTACTGATATTTGCAGCAATGATACTTCCCCCAATCATCCACCAAGGCAATTTATCACCAGCAAGAAAGTAATCCCTTTTTGACGAAGCTCCTTTTCTGGAGGCATATAAGCCCAATACAACAATACCAACTATATATATAGCAAAAATTGCTAAATCAATCCAATCAAGCTTCATCTTTCAATATTTTTTTAATTTCAGCCTTTGTTTTTTCAATCAGTATTTCCAAGCTCCCTTTCTCATAAGGGCTTTGCCAAACCGCATAGATATCCTTATCATACAAATCTGCTGTCGCAAGGTATCCTACATAACCATTTGCTATATTGATAAAAGCGATGAAATGATTCGGAAATGCTTCCCGCACCGCCTGCTGAAACAAGGAATAAGCCTCATTCGCCTGTGCTACAACAATAGTATTTCCCAATTTCCACAACCATACCGGCACATCAGCCTGTTGCTGGTTGCCAATAGATTTACGGGTATTATACTTGCGCCACAGACGATCTTTCAGCACCCTGTCTGTACACTTCTCATACTCTTCTAATATAGATTCAAGGCTCGGAAGCTTTTTGTAAGGTAATTTAACGCTAATCATCTTTGGACTCAAGTCACTATCCAAAAGAACTTTCTTTTCCTTCCAACAGGCCAAAGGCGCCCCAGAAACCAGCGGGTGATCAAACTCCCAATTGCTGTCCGGTCTCCCCATTGATGTCAATGTCGACAACACGGCATAACCAAGTTGCTTACCATTAGCTTCTACATATGCTGCTTCCTTTACATATTGTTTCTTAGGCGCTAAATCTCCAGAGGCTCCCTGAAGAAATAAACAAGGGACACCAGTCTGATGCTCTACCGTATTACGCATCTCGCCCACATAATCTGGCGATACAAGGTCATTCTCATGTGCGAAACTCGTAGGATGGCAGGCATAATTACAGATTACCGCCTTCAACTGCCCCTCCTTATTCAGGATCTGTCCGACCAATAAAGTATTATCAGGCACTCCAAGCGGATTGAACCCTATTAAGTAATCCGCCTCCACCAGCAAATCCCGATTACAGGCCAAATCACAAACACCATAACCCCAATTCATTTCACCATCAAAAAGCTGATTGAATCCTTCCTCAATACATTCAATGGCCTTTTCCTGAATAAACTCAAGATATTGCGGGATCAGATTTCCTCCAGGTAGATTGACATCTGTAGAACAAATACTAGGGCCAGCATGCGTATGAGAAAGTGCAAATACCAACTGACTTTCATCCAAGTCGAAATATGCCAATAAAGCTAGTCTAATCTTGCGTTCATCCGCTGCATTCTTCCACCACCCCAAGTCAGCAGTCAAAAGAACGGTACGGTTACCTTTCCCCACAATACACAAGCAATGCATCAACAGCGGCTGATGCACCCCTACAGCTTGATCGAAAGCAGAAGCCCCCCAGTTGCGCGAATAAATACCGATAGGCGGCGTAATATCCCGTACAGCAACACCAAACTGTCCTCCAAAATTACTGTTCACATCCTGTAATCGCTTCTTTGCTTCCATAATCTAAGGTCTTATTAGTGATAGTCCTCCATCCAATACGATAGAAGCTCCTGTTAGATGCTTAGACTGCTCTGCACATATCCAGAGTACCTGTTGCGCGATATCATCCGCTTCTAGAATCTTACCTAAAGGAACTACTGAAGCCGCTTCTTGCTGCAAATTCGGCTCTTTGGCCCAGACCACTTTACTCAGCCCGGCATTCACATAACCTGGAGCAATTTCATTAACACGGATACCAAATGCAGCATATTCTAACGCCATACTTTGGCACAACATGCGAATAGCGGCTTTAGAAACACTATAAGCAGGAAGATTTGCATGAACAGCGTGCGCTGCCCAACTCCCCAGAAAAACAATATTTCCAGCAATAGCATCTGCAACAAAACATTTCGCACAACCATTCGCCATATAGAAAGCACCATCTAGATTAACATTCATCTCGCTACGCCATTCCGCATCCGAAAGTTCCTGATAATTCTTTAACGTAACATTCGCAGCGTTGGCTATACCAACCGCTATTGGCCCCAAGTCTCTCCTTACGGTGGCAATCCAATCGGCGACCTGCCCTGCTTGAGACACATCGACCTGTGCGTAGTGAATCGGTACTGCTCGGTTTGTCAGTACCGGCAATTTCTCTTTCGCTACTTCGGGAGAAAAGCGATCCGATATCGCTACGATTGCTCCCCTATCTATGAAAGCCTGGGCTATTGCTTTACCAATATCCCCCAGACCTCCACTGATTAGTACCACTTTCTTATCAAATTCGCCCATCGATTTTCGTTTACCAGTCCCCTATACTACCATCTTTATAAAATGTACGTTGCAATATTTCTTGTTGAAAAGGGTGTTTTTTCACCTCTTCTTCACTAATTTCAATCCCCAGTCCTGGTCGATTATTCGGTAGGACAATCCTTCCTTTCTCCTGCACCGTAAAGCCTTCCGACACCACATCTTGTCTCCATTCCACATCTTTATGTACACTCTCACAATTAATATACGACGGAGTAGCAAAGCCCAATTCAATAGAAGCGGCCGTACTTACTGGCCCTTGTGGATTATGCGGAGCCATAGATACGCGATAAGCGTCGGCCAAAGCAGCTATCTTT
>JBEBQJ010000051.1:0-27154 GCA_040395455.1 Sphingobacterium yanglingense
GAAAATGGGATGCGTATTCCATGGAGCAGACAAGAATTATTCTGGAAGAACGTGCGGTTGCTAGGGGATTAGAAAAGGGCCTCCAGCAGGGCCTAGAACAAGGACTAGAGCAAGGACTAGAGCAAGGACTGGAACAAGGAATTGAGCAGGGACTAGAACAAGGACGTCAAGAAATGCAGTTAGAGACGGCGAAGGCAATGTTGGACAAAGGCTTTGATCCAAAGATGATAGCCGAATTGCTCCATTTGTCCGAATCGGAAATTGATAAACTTAGATAATCGGATTTTGATGTGTCTCATCCAAGGCATGTCGTTCTTGTACTCTTCAGAAGCTCATTGCTCCCCGTAATATAACCTGTAAATAACCGACTCAGGGCTTCTGAAAAATCAATTTTTACTTCAAACGTCCTCTTTTGCGGTAAGCTGTATTGTCTTCCTTCAAAACACCGTCAATGGATGTAAAGGTGAGCTTGTCAGGTTCTAGCGCTGCTATAACATCTTCTAGGCCACCAACGACTATGAGTATTTTTAGTAATGATTCGAGTGATATTACTCCTTTCTGTTCAAATTTGCGTAATGTAGCCAATGGTACACCCGAGCGCTGTGACAACCCCTCTTGAGTAAGCTCCATAACAAGCCGTCTATTACGTACATGATCAGCTATTTTTTTTGCGCCTTTGATGTGGATATAAGTGATAGCATGATGTTAGTTACTGTTTCTTTGTGCGTGTAATTAATACTATAGTAGTATAAGTTTAAGATTATTTATTTGTATTTGCAATAGTATAGGGCTTATAGTGCAGAGTTAGTAGTTATGCTTGGAAATCTATTGCAGACTGTGATTATAGTAGCACTGGGCACACTGATGAGCTACGCGATATCTCGCTTGTTGCAGCGAAGGAGAGAATAGTATTTAGTACTTAGTATTTAGATTGGAGACTGAGTGAAACGAAGTCCCAAACTTGCTTCGAGATATTAGACTCCGAAAAGCAGCCCTCGAGATGATCGGGCGCTGTTTATTTATCGTTGGTAATGTCCTTTAAGTGATTGTATTTCGATGATTGTATCATCTCCATTTTCGTACACTTGGTAAACAAGCCGATGTTCTTGGTCAATTCTTCGGGACCACGAACCGGTAAGTTCATGTTTGAGTGCTTCTGGTTTTCCTATGCCTTCAAATGGAGTTTCTATAATCGAAAGCAATAGCTTTTCTATTTTTTCTGGATGGTACGGTTGCCTGATTTTTTCCAGAATTTTAAGTCGTCAACTGCGTGAGGAGTGTAAACTAACTCCATAAGTCTTCAATGGCAATTTTAGTGCCTTTACCCTCTTTAACAGCTTCACGACCTGATTGTATTTTTTTTACAAATTCAGGGTCATAAGGACTTGTTTCCGCGGTTGCGGTTTCAAACTTCATTTTAAGAGCTTTCGCAAACGCCTTTAACGCTTCTAATTGCTCTTTGTTATTTGGATGAATTAATAATGCTTCCATAATTTCAAATTTACGAATTATTCTATTAATAACTAAAATATTGACTGTTTGATTGTTTCATGGGTTTAAAACTGGTTGCCATACTGATGAGCTATGCTATGTCGCGCTTGTTGCAGCGAAGGAGGGAGTAGTATTTAGAGCTTAGTATTTAGATTGGAGACTGAGTGAAACGAAGTCCCGAAATTGCTTCGGGACATTAGACTCCCAAAAGCAGCCCTCGAGATGATCGGGGGCTGTTTTAATAACTTGTAAGCTGGCGTTGGCGCGATATTGATTGCGTATTAAAACGCTTCCTGCACAATCTGATGGTTTACCATTGCTCCAGCTATATTACCTGTCGAAACAGCATAGGCTACGGATCGCATCATACCAGCACAGTCCCCTGCAGCGAAAACACCTTCTACTGAGGTCTGTTGTAAGGAGTCTGTTTTTAGATGCCCCGCTTCTGTCAGTGCGCAACCGAGCTGTTCGGGAATGGCAGAATGCTGTACGAAAGGGATAGCAGCATATAGGGCTTCAAAATTTTCCATTGTACCATCACTGAATATCAATGCACTGATCTGCCCGTCTTGATGGACTATCTCCTGCACTTTTTTGTGGAGGACAGGTATATTGTTCCGGTCTAGCTTAGACTTTTGCTCCTCTGAAAACACTGCGTTTCCGGATGGAATAAGGGTGACGTTGTCCGTCAGATTGTGGATAAGCCCTGCTAGGTGTAGCGCTTTTTCGGAATCGCAGAGAATTGCTGTTTTTTTTCCTTTGAACTCGTAACCATGACAGTAGGGGCAGTGGATAACTGATTTTCCCCAGCAGGCAGCAAATCCTTTGATATCAGGGAAAAGATCTTTGATCCCGGTAGCCAGTATTATTTTTTTGGTATGGAAGCTGTTGCCAGAGGCAGTGCGTATTTCAAAACCTTGTTCGGTCTTTTGGCCGCTTTCGGCGGTATCCTGTAGGAAATCTACCGTATCGTATTTTAGGACCTGTGCCTTTGCCGCAGCGGCAATCTCGCTCGGTACGCTACCATCATGTGTGATGAAATTATGGGAATGTGGGGTGTAACGATTACAGGGCAAGCCACTGTCGATGATTAGCACGCGGCGGAGCGATCGTCCTAAGGCCATGGCGGCAGATAAGCCCGCATAGCTACCTCCAATGATTATGGCGTCAAAATCTCTATTCTCTTGCATAGTATGTCTTTTAGTGAATACGTCAACTATATTATACAAAATTAGAAATAAAAACAATTAAAAGCAATGTTGTTGCATTTGATGAAAAAAGGAGAAGCTTTGCTATGCAAAATCCTTAAGGCTTATAATAGTCGAATTTGATTCTTGGACTAAGGGAACCTCGTTGGGATAAAGGTTAATATTTTCTTAACATAAACAAGTTTGTTTTTTAACATTATGAAACTATTTTTGGTTTAAAAATATTACAAAATGTTTTTAAGTATTTAATATTGTTTTATATTTGTTGTTGTCCTTATTGTAACCAAAGTAAGACCAAGAAATAAGTGAAAATTTTTTTATGAATTAATAAACCTAAAAAGGGGTCATATATGAAAATTGATTATTATTGCTATCGAGGGATGTGTGCATGTATACTGCTCTTACTGTCCTTTAATTTGTCTCGGGCACAGACGACTATAGCTGTCAATGGTAAAGTGCTTGATGTGTCTACAAAGAAACCAATCGCTGGTGTCAGGATTGAGAACCAACAGAGTAAGGTGCTGGGGGTGTCGGATGTTGCTGGTAGGTTTATCATTCAAGCTGCCGACAAAGATGTGATCGTGCTATCGATGATCGGTTACGAGCGGCATTTTGAAACTATCCGCAAGGATTCAACCCAGGTGGTTTACTTGTTGGAGCCCAAAAGTAGCGCGATAGATGAGGTGGTGGTCACTGCCTTGAATATTGAGCGTGATCAAAAAGCATTAGGGTATTCGGTGACTACACTAAAGAATGATGCTCTGACAGAGGCCTTGCCTAATAACTGGACAGAGGCTTTGTCGGGTAAAGTGGCTGGATTGAACCTGGTCAGGTCTAACGGTGGTCCTACAGGGTCTAATTCTATTATTTTACGTGGCGAGAGCAACCTGACCGGTAGCAATGATGCGCTTATCGTCGTCGATGGGGTGATTATTAATGGTGGTTCTGGGCGCAGGGTGGGTGGCTCTGCTGCTTATCTGGACGAGTCTGTCGTTGACTATGGTTCTAATATTGATGATATAAACCCAGATGATATCGAGAATGTAACGGTATTGAAGGGGCCGGGTGCAGCAGCTTTGTACGGTTCGCGTGGTGCGAATGGTGCTATTATCATCACGACAAAATCGGGCAAGAAAAAGGAAAAGGGGATAGGTATTACTTTCAATACAAATAATTCGCTTGCCAAGATCAATAAAGTACCGGATCTGCAATATGAGTACGGTCAGGGAGATATGGTTGATTACTATTCTTATGGTGCGACAGAAGATGGAGCTAATACCGGAGGGACCTCGAAGGCATACGGCGCCAAATTCGATGGACAGTATTTCTATCAGTATGATCCTGTGTTACAGGCCAGGGGGGAAGAGCGTACATTGTGGCAACCTTATAAAAATGAGGGCTTCAATGCTTTTTTTGAGACTGCACGTACCTCAACGAATAGCATTGCTGTAGATGGCGGGACGGACAAAACGACGGCGCGTTTTTCTTATACGAATGTGCATAACAAATGGATAGTGCCGAATACGGGCTATAATAGGCATACCGTGTCGATGTCGGTCAATTCTAATCCTTCTAAATATTTGAAAATCAGTGCAAAGGTGGATTATACCAATAAGAATTCTGATAATCTTCCGTCGGGCGGATATAACAACCAGACAATTATGTATGGATATATCTTTTGGCAGCCTAGTGGTAAAATAGACTGGATGAGAGATTACTGGAAGCGTGGCTATGAAAATGTAACTCAGAATACGCCGCTCTCGACAGGGAGGGATAACCCATATCTGATCGCTTACGAAATGTTGAATACGCAAGACCGTAATGCTTTGACGGGGAATGTGTCCGCAACGTTTATTGTGAACAAAAAACTGGATGTTACCGTACGTACAGCTGTGGACCAAGCTACCGATGTGCGCTCGCAAAGGAGACCGTTTGACACGTATAATTTTCCGAAAGGAATGTATAGGGAGCAGAATGTCGTGAGCAGGGAGATCAATACCGATGTATTGGTGAAGTACAAAACTAAAGTCAATGAGGATATCAGTGTAAATGCCTCGGCAGGTGGAGCGACCTTGCGCAATAGTTATAACAGGGTCTCCATGTCGGCCGACTCATTGTTATATCCAGGGGTGTTCAAGTTTTCAAATGCCGCAAGTACTATCGTGACAAATCCGTACAGATCTACCTATGTGACCAATAGTGTCTATGCATTGGTGGCGACAGATTATAAAAACTATGCATTCTTGGATTTTACTTTTAGAAACGACTGGAGCAGCTTGCTGGCGACGCCCAAGAATACAGATAATGTGTCTTACTTTTACCCATCGGTGAATGGAAGTTTGATCCTGTCAGATTTGATAAAGCTTCCCAAAGCTGTCAATTATCTGAAATGGCGCGCTTCGGTGGCAGGTGTAGGTAGCGGGGGTACCAATCCTTATCAAACGTCCAACCCCTATATGTCGAGCGCACTATTTACGGGGGGAGGATTGTATAATCCTACCAGCTTGAGTAATGAATATCTGAAGCCTTTATTTACAGTGAGTTATGAAACAGGTGTGGAGGCGAAGTTTTTGAAAAATCGCATCGAATTGGATCTTACGGTATACAAATCCAATACGCGCGATCAGATTCTTACGACTATACTGGATCGTTCATCGGGTTACAGCAGTATGGTGGTGAATGCAGGAGAAGTGAGTAACAAGGGGATTGAGGTGGCGCTGACGGGCACGCCGATTAAAAAAAGAAATGGCTTGACCTGGACCGTGAATACTACATTCTCAAAAAATGTTAACGAAATACTTGCCCTTGCACAGAATACCGAATCACTGATTCTGCAGACAGGGCCTGGTAGTAATGGATATGTGATGGCATATGTGGGAGGTAGTATGGGGGATCTGTATGGTCGTGGATACAAAAGGACTGCCGAAGGTGATATTATCTACAACGCTGGGTTGCCGGTACTGTCGGACGAGCTGTTGTATCTCGGCAATACGACACCTGACGTGAAGGGAAGTATTCAGAACAAATTTAAATACAAAGGTTTTTCTTTAAGCTTTTTGTTTGATGCACAGGTAGGCGGTGTGGCTTATTCCCTGACGCAAGGGAAAATGGCGGTGCAGGGCAAAACAAAATCTACATTGCCTGGGCGTGAGAATGGTATAGTGGGGACTGGGGTGGTGGATAACGGTGATGGAACGTATAGTCCCAATACGGTCGCTGTATACGATATGTCTTCATATTATGACCAGCATTTTGGTGTTTCCAATGTGGAGGGGTCGGTGTTTACGACCGATTTTATAAAATTAAGGGAGCTGCGTTTTGATTATACGTTGAAATCAAGTCTGGTGAAAAAGATGAAACTGCAAAAACTAGCGGTAGGGCTATATGGACGTGATCTGTTTATCTGGTCGAAATGGCCTGGGTTCGATCCTGAATTCGGCACTCTGAGTGGGGCTGAAATCAGTAGGGGCTTTGAAATTGGACAATTCCCTTCAACAAAGACCTATGGTGTTAATCTTAGTGTGGCATTTTAATAATTGGTAGATATGAACAGAATAAGAAATATAATATTGGTTTTTCTGACCCTGGGGATTTTAGGGGCCTGTACAAAGGATTTTAAAGAGTTGAATACCGATCCTAATTCAAGCGAAAAGGCATTGCCCGAGTATCTGATGGCGCGGGCATTGGTGGAGACAGTCTCGAATAATATGACGCGGTCTAGAGGCCTCACGAATGAATTGATGCAGGTAACCGTAAATACATTGGTGGAGACTGATCGTATTTTTAGGTATGATATTGCTAATAGCGTGTCCGAAGCTCCTTGGAACAACTGGTACCTGCAGCTGACGAATTTTAAGGATATGTATAGCTCTGCTGATGAAGGCTATGTGAAGGAGCCCAAAAAGGCAAATTCTTTTAAAGGGATTTCCTTGATCCTTCAAACCTGGGTGTACGCTATGCTGACAGACACATATGGTGATATTCCGTATTTTAACTCTAATAGTGCTGGCGTTAATGCGGTGTTCACACCAGAGTTTGACCGGCAAAAGGATATCTATATGGACTTTTATGCAAAACTGGATTCTGCAAATGTGTTGCTCGCCAATGCTGTCAATATTCCGGCTACCAGTGACCCTATTTATAAAGGTAATATAGCGAATTGGCGAAAATTTGGTAATTCACTTTATTTAAGGTTGTTGCTGAGGGCTTCCCAGAAAGAGGAAACGCAGGCTTTTGTGCTTGACAAAATTCAGAAAATAGCGGAAACGGAGAAAGCAAACTATCCGATCATAGCTAGTAATGAGGAGTCGGCAATACTTCGTTGGACAGGGGTAGCGCCTTATGCATCTCCTTTTGTTAAATTGACGGATGCACAGTGGAAGCAACAGAAGGCAGGTAAGGTATTTGTTGATAGCTTGTTGTTTAAAGAGGATCCCTGTGTGGACGCTTGGTTGGTCAAATCGAATGGCGAGTATGAAGGGATAGAAAGTGGTTACATGATCGGTCATACACCCGAAGGAAGGTCTACGATGAATCCGGCATTGAAGTCTAGCCCGCTGATGGGCAATATATTGAACTACGCGGAGGTCCAATTAATGTTGGCAGAAATTGCGCTTCGTGAATTGGTCACGACATCTCCTGCCGCTGTCAAAGGGTATTATGATAATGGGGTGGCCGCAAGGATTACATGGTGGGGCAAGACTGCGGATGCAGCCAATACTTACCTGTTCAATCAACGCGTGGCCTGGAATGAAAGCCAGCCCTATGAGGTCAAGTTGGAAAAAATAATGTACCAGAAGTATTTGGCTATGATTTTTACGGATATACAAAATTGGGCCGAATACCGCCGTACAGGATTCCCTGTAATGCCCAAGGGGAATGGTTTAATGAATGAAAAGATAATGCCTACACGTCTTTATTATCCGTCATCGGTACAGGCTGCAAATCCGCAGAACTATAAAGATGCTGTAGCTAAACAGGGGCCGGATCTGTTAAAAACTTTGATCTGGTGGGAAAATCATACGTACTAATCATCAATAAGCTGTCATGAGAACAATGAAATCAATATATGGGATTTGCGCAGCGTCGATGCTGTTGCTTGCCGCATGCGAGGCTGAGATTCCAGTTACGGGAGTAGCAAATCCTAATCTGTCCTTATACGATTTAAGGAATATATATAAAGATACGCCAGTGGTATTGAATAGGTCCATCATGAAAGATGCGACTTCTATTACCGGGGTCGTCATTACTGATGTGGAGAATGGAAATAGTCCGGATGGTAAAATTATTTTGCAGGGCTACAAGGGTAAAAATGTAAGCGGTATCGTTTTGGAACTGGGGGCTGATGCCGCAAATTATAATTATGGGGATTCGATAACTGTAAAGGTCGAAGGGTTACGCCTGGATAGGAAAGGTGCTGTGCTTGCGATTGAGGGGGTGTCCAATGCAATGATTGAGAGAAATGGTACGGGCAAAAAACCTTTGGTCAGTGTGCGTCTGTCGTCTATAACGGACCTGGTTACTGATCTAGATAAGTACGAAAGTACCTTGGTGGGCTTAAACGCGATGTTTGTTGTAGATCCACTGGTGGGAAAAACTTATGATGAGAATCTTCGCTTGACGGATTGGGTTGCCGAAATCGATGTCCCAGTGTCGAGCAGTGCCTCGTTTGCCAAGGATGAGGTCCAGAATTTAGCAAACTATGTCTTCTTGGTATCAAAGGATAGTGATGGTAGGCCACTTGTATTGTTGCAAAACACGAAGGACGTGGAGGAGCTGGAGATGGAAGAGCATAGACCGGGGCAGCTGTATGAGGGCTTCCCAGAGGATTTTTCGGACAAGTATGGTTCTTCATCAAATCTGACCTTTGAAACTATCTTTCCAACGTCTAAGCTGCCATGGAAATTTAAAGGTGCATATACACTTACTTCAGGTAGTTTTGTATTTACCAATGGCGGTAAGAATGGGGATAGGCTAGGTGCGATGGTGACCGGCGGTGCTGGATCGTATATTGAACTGAATAAAAATCTGTATTATGGTGCCAGTAAGGTGGGGGTATATTTGTATCCAGCTACTGCTACTGATGCTACTGCGATCAAGCTGCCAATGGTGGTCCGCCTGGAGTACTCGCAGGATAATGGTGGCTCATGGTTGCCTGTCGGACCGGACATTACGATATCGGCCAATCAGCGTTACCTGGAAACTCCAGTTGATGTAGATATAAATGGAATTGTTCGTTTTAGGGTCAATCTGGTTAGTACGGCCGGAGGGCGTTTAGGGGTGGATTATTTTGAGGTTTATCAAAAATAGCACCGCAAAAGTATGCTTGTGGCTAACTGAAAGGGGCGCGTTCTGTTGGAATGGGCCCCTTTTTAGGGTGAGGTTATGTGGGTCAATCCGCTATAATGACCTTGATCCCCATCTCTTCAAGCGCATTGATATATTTGCTTGATGTATTTTTGTCTGTAATAATGCAATCAACGTCCTCGATGTTGCATATCTTGCCTAACCCCCGGCGGCCAAACTTGGTGCTATCTGCCAAGATAACCACTTTTTGGGAAGTGGAAAGCATTTTTTGGTTTAAGGTGGCTTCGGTTATATTGCTAATGGTGATCCCGAAATCAAGATCTATACCGTCGACACCCAAAAAGAGTATGCCACATGATACATCATCCAGTATTTTGATGGCATACTGTCCGGCCACCGAAGAAGAATTGGGGCGTATTAGGCCGCCTAGTTGAAGAACCTCGATGTTGGGCTTGTTGCAAAGTTCGATAGCGACTTTTAATGCGGGGGTAATGACGGTGATACGTTCGCTGGACTCTAGGTGACGTGCCACGGCATAGGCAGTGGTGCCTGAGCCGATGAGTATGGAGTCGTTATCCAGGATCAATTCGATGGCTTTTTTGCCAATTTTATTTTTTTCATCGGAGTTGATGCTCTCTTTGACCAAAATAGGTCTGTCGCCCGCATAGGGGTTGTTGCTCGAGGCTCCCCCTTTTGTTCTGAAAAGCAGGTTTTTATCTTCTAATAGTTTCAGGTCTTTTCGGATAGTGACACTAGAGACATTCATTTCGTTGCTCAGATCTTGAATGGAGACTTTGTTGTTCTCTTTTATTTTCTTTAAGATATACTCATGTCTGTCTGTGATATTTTTCATCTATAACCAATTAATATGTACGAAAATAGTTAAATATAACAATAAAGATGTTAAGAAATTAATATTTAGTTGTTGTTAAAATAATGATTTAAATATGTTTATTTAAGTTTAAAAATATTAAATTTAAACGTTCAAAAATATTATGGACTAAAATAAATTATATGAAATATCCATGTAGCAGTTGCTGCACAAATACCAATGGATGTAACTGCTTCGTGAGCTCGTTGCACTCGGTTTGGATATTCCATACGGCAGCTGAAAAACAAATTAAACACATATGAAAGTAATTTTCTTTTTTACACTACTGCAGCTCTTTAGTTGGGCAGTGGTAATAGCGCAAGCTACTAGTTCGGTATTTACTATTGCGGTGTTGCCTGATACACAGTATTACACCGCACTAAAACATAATGGTACTATGGGGATGTTCCAGAATCAGATTGATTGGATTTTGGGAAATTCTGTAAAGGAAAACATTGCCTATGTTATTCATCTAGGGGATGTGGTGGATCATGGCGAGAATAAAATGAAAGAATGGGAGCGCGCTGCAAAGGTGATGCATCAATTGGAAAAACCAGCAGTAGGATACCCTGATGGTATTCCGTATGGAGTTGCGGTGGGCAACCACGATACGACACCTATGGGTACACCAGGTGCTATGGACAAAGGATTTCCGAAGTACTTCGGGGCCAAACATTTTGAAGGGAAGTCATATTACGGCGGGGCGTTCAATAATCAAGAGTCTGGTGAAAATCATTATTCTCTGTTCTCGGCTGGAGGCAAGGATTTTATCGTTCTTTTTATTGGTTATAACGAAAAGACTGCCAAATTGGAGAAGAATGAAGAACTCGAAGAGCAAGTGTTCGATTGGGCGGGCAAGTTATTGAGAAAACATAAGGATAGAAAGGCTATCATAGTGAGCCACTCCTTGTTAAGAAGACCTGTGGGTAGTGAAAGTTTAGCTTTGCCAAATGTTGGTTATACTGCTGGAGAAAAACCGAATTTTACACCGCAGGGCAAATCCATTTATAATTATTTCAAAGACTATAGTAATGTTTTTCTAATGCTTGGCGGTCATATTTCGGGCGAGTCTCATCGTGTGGATTTGTATAAAGGTAATAAGATAAAGTCAATTCTGGCTGACTATCAGTCTAGAAGAGATGCACCTTTTGGTGACGAGAATAGAAATGGAGGGGGAGGCCTAATGCGCACGTTGACTTTGGATATTGCCAATAATAAACTGTATGTGAGGACTTTTGCGCCAAAATCTGCAACTGAAGTGGTGTTTGAAAGGGATAATGATAGTGAGTTTGTTTTAGATTTGTTTTAAAAAAAACTTTAATTATGTTATATTATCTTTAATAATATTAAATTGTTTTATATATTTGATTATTATAAATGCTAACTGATAGACCAAATAAATAATGATGTCGAAATTCGTAATTAAGATGAAACCTGCTAAGCGACGTTGGTTTATTATATCCGTGATATTTTTAGCTATTGTATTTAACTATTATGACCGGCAGATTGTTTCGATCCTGAAACCTATGTTGAAAAAAGAGTATGGTTTGGGAGATGACGGTTATGCCCTGGTCTTAAATGTTTTTACGGTATTCTATGCGCTGATGTATCCGGTATCCGGTTGGTTGGTAGATAAATACGGTGAGCGAAAGGTAATGCTGGCGGGTATCATCGGTTGGTCTGTTGCCTGCTTTGGTGGAGGTCTGTCTAGAACATTTAATTCTTTCTTGTTTTTTAGGGGGATGCTCGGCGCTGCTGAGCCTACTAATTTTCCCGCACAGATTAAAGTGGTGACCGTATGGTTTTCAGGTAAGTTGCGTGCTACAGCCAATAGCCTTTGCGTAGCAGGGAGTTCGATAGGAGCTATCATTGCACCGCCAATGGTTGCTTGGTTGGCCATGAAGTATGACTTTCATACGGTATTTATCATAGCAGGTGCTATTGGTCTGGTTATAGCACTTTTATGGTTTTTGATCTATACAGAACCTCCTGCCGAAATTGTAAAAGAGGTGGTGGGAGATCTTGCTGTTGATAAAGATGGGGATAAAGCTTTTACATGGGGGCAGTTATGGGGTACCAAGTCGCTATGGGGGATATTGCTCATCCGCTTTGTCAGCGATCCTGTTTGGTATTTCTGTTTGTTCTGGTTGCCAGGCTACCTTCAGGAAGAGTCGGGATTGACCTTGGCCCAGATTGGTATGTTTGGATGGATTCCATTTTTAGTGGCTGATCTAGGAGCTATTGGGACAGCAGCTTGGTCCGACAATATGGTCCGCAAAGGGAAGGAACCCTTGCTGGCGCGCAAGATCATGCTGTCTAGTATCGCTGTTCTTGCACCTTTGTGCTGCTTGACGAACTATGTTTCTAACCCTTTTATTACCATATTGATTTTTGCACTGGTGGCAATAGCTTGCCTAAGCTGGCTTTTTACCTTGAGTGTAGTTATTGCGGAGGCCTTTCCTGTGAAGAATGTTGCATCAGTATTGGGGATTGCTGGTGGTTTTGGAGCTTTAGGTGCCGTACTTTTTAATTACTTCGTTGGGCAGATGATGGGATCAATGGGGAGCGGAAGTATATTCATCGCGATGGCATTCATGCATCCAATTGCGGTTTTGGTTTTGTGGACAATGATTAAGAAAGAACGATTGCCAAAACAGAACTAGGCGGACAATTAATTACGTAGAGTTTTAAGAAATATAAAAATATAAAAAATGAGTCAGTTAAAATCAATTCAAGAGCCTGCAAGGGAGACTCCTGTGCGGATGGAAGTAGACGTTTTGGTGGTAGGTGGTGGGCCTGCAGGGATTATCGCAGCACAAGCTGCAGCATCAGATGGCTTAAAGGTAGCGCTGATAGATAATAGGAGTTTTGTAGGTGGGAATATGACCATTGGTCTACCGGTTTTGGGCTTTTTGGGCCAAAAGGGAAATCAGATAATAAAGGGATTGCCTCAAAAGTTTATCGATAGGTTGAAGGCGGTAGATGCTGCTTCTGAGCATAGGCCATGCCCATTGCACATGAGTTTGACATTGGTGGAGCCTGAAGCTGTCAAAAATGTAGGATTGGAGGTGCTGGAAGAGGCTGGTGTAAAGGTGCTGCTGTATGTTTTTGCTGCTGGGGTAGTCATGGAAGATGATGCGCTGAAGGGAGTTATCATTGAAAGTAAATCGGGCCGTGAAGCTATACTCGCAAAAACGATCGTCGACTGTTCAGGAGATGCTGATGTAGCATTTAAAGCTGGTGTTCCCTGCGAGCAGGGAAACGATGTAGGAGGGGCACAGCCACCGACCTTAATGTTTTGTATGTCGGGAGTGGATACGGAAAAGCTAAGGATGTCCATTGCGGAAGAACCCCGGACTTATTTGACGGATTTTATCCCTGCGGAATATTTTGGACAGAATAATCAGTTTATTGTCGTAGGTCTACGGTCGGTAATGGAAAAAGCGAGACAGGTAGGTTATAAACTGCCCGTAGAACGTACAATATTGATCACAGGCCTGCGAGAAGGTGAAGTGTGGGTAAATATGTCTCGGATAAACGGTGTGGATGGTACTGATCCGGAAAGCTTGACCTATGGAGAAATAGAAGGTCGTAGACAGGTGGAAGAAATTCAGCGGTATTTGCAGGAGTTTGTCCCTGGTTTTGAGAATTCTCATTTCACTAAAATGGCTCCTTTCCTAGGTATACGGGAGACCCGCAGGATTGTTGGTGATTATGTCATGACGGCAGAGGATATCTTGTCGTGCAGACGCTTCGATGACGCTGTTGCAGTAGCAAGCTATCCGTTGGATATACATCATCCTGAGGGGGGCGGCTGTACTTTGACATGGTGTGGCGATAGTTATGATATTCCATACCGATCCTTGATCCCTACTCGCGTGAAGAACCTTTTGGTGGCAGGTAGATCTATTTCTACGACACATGAGGCGATGTCTGCTATTCGTGTAATGGCTCCGTGTATGGCGATGGGGGAAGCAGCTGGTAGGGCCGCTAAATTGGCCGTTCGTCGTGGGGTCACTCCGGCAGATGTGGATGTGGAAGAATTACGTGCTGATTTGAAAGCTTCAGGTGCTTATTTGGGAGAAGAAGAATTGGTTTAACTTGAATATTGCCAAATGTATATAAAAGATCATTTAAATACTTCGTCTAGAAGAAGGTTTTTGCAAAAAATAGGAGGCTTGGCTTTGCTGCCTTGGGTGAATGTGGATCTGCTATATGCAAGCGGGATTTCAGTGCTAGGCCAGAATGCCCTAAAGGTGCTGAGTTGCAATATCAGGGTCGATCTGCCGGAGGATGAAAAAAAAGGGCATGGATGGAAGCAACGGAGACAGGCTTGTATTCAGATTGTTAAAAGCCAGAGAGCTGATATTATAGGCTTTCAAGAGGTCTTGAGGTCGCAGTTCCTGGATCTGAAAGCAGGCTTACCTGGGTATTATGCTTTAGGTTTTGATGGACCGGAGATGGATCGGCATAAAGAGGGGTATAATGGAATAGCTAAAAATCCAATCTTTTTTTCAAAGAAAAGGTTTGAGCTTTTGAATGCAGGCGGCTATTGGCTGTCCGAAACACCACTAATGGCGGGCAGTATGTCATGGGGATCAGCACGCGCACGTAATGTAAGTTGGGTGAGATTACTGGACAAAAGATCTGGTAAAGAATTTCGATTACTGAATTTACATTTAGACCATGTGA
This sequence comes from Sphingobacterium yanglingense, assembly GCA_040395455.1. Taxonomy (GTDB): domain Bacteria; phylum Bacteroidota; class Bacteroidia; order Sphingobacteriales; family Sphingobacteriaceae; genus Sphingobacterium; species Sphingobacterium yanglingense_A. Next base: position 14,569 of record JBEBQJ010000051.1, read on the forward strand.
AAGAGGAAGCCAAATTGGAGCAGGTGAGGATGATTATGGAAGAAAGTAAGCAGTATCAAAGTGATTTTGTACAAATATTGACGGGAGATTTTAATGCTGGACCTGCTTCGTTGGTGACAAGGCTGGTCAAGGAATATGGTTGGACGGACTCTTTTGATGTTAACAAAACGATAGGCAAGATAGAAGGGACAACCCATGCTTTCCAGCCTAACGATCTGGAACGGGCAAAGAAAGCGAATAAGATCGATTATATCTTTATTAAAGGACCTATAAAAACGGTGTCATCACGTATTATTAAAGATAATATTAAGGGAATATATCCCAGCGACCATTACTTTTTGGAAGGGATCCTTCAGTTTTAGATTTTGTACAAATCGGGCGAGATGAATTGATCTTGGGTTTTCTGGGATATCGTGAAATAATAAAATTATATATACATATGAAATACTCATGTTTAGCGAACGACAAAACCGTGAGTATTTCATATGGCAGATAAAAATCAAATTATATACATATGAAAGTACTGCTGACAGCTCCATATGAAAATGCAAAGGCATTACATGAACTAGAGGGTTTGTTTGATGAAGTAGTTTATCGGTCATGGAAGCCAAATGGCCGCGCTTATAACCCAGAAGAACTGGATGCCTTGTTAAAGGAGTCAGGGGCAGAGGGATTGATCTCCGAACATGATGAGATAACTGAAGAGGTATTGCGGGCTAATCCGAATTTGAAATTTGTGGGTATATGTCGCGGGACTCCTTCAAATATCAATTTGGATGTTGCTACAGAATTAGGGATTCCTGTATTTAATACACCTGCCCGTAATGCGCAGGCTGTGGCAGAGATGTTTATCGCAAATGTTATTACATTGTTGCGTAATACAATTCCTGCTATTGATTGGCTGGAAGGACAAAAGTGGGGGGAAGGAGCGCATACTTCTTATTTAGAGTTTAAAGGAAATGAATTGGCTGGAAAAAAGGTAGGCATGGTTGGATTCGGTGCTGTGGGGCAACATATCGCACGGATGCTGGTTAATTTTCCTGCCGATATTTATTATTTTGATCCTTACTACAGCGACGCTAATCCAGATTTCAAAAAAGTGGAGCTGGATCAATTGTTTGCTACTTGCGACGTGATAGGTATTCATCTGCCAGTGAATAACGAAACCATAGGTATGATTGACAAAAGATATCTTTCTTTGATGAAATCGGATGCCATTTTTGTAAATACGGCACGAGCAACGGTTGTGGATCGTACAGATCTTTTGGAGGTCATTGAATCAGGTCAAATCAGGGGAGCTGTATTGGATGTGTTCTATAATGAACCGCCCGACGAAATAGATTATAAGATGATTTTGAGCAAGTCGGTATTGGCTACTCCACATATTGCTGGGGCTACACACGAGGTAGAGGATCATCACGCTTTTATTATGAACAATAACCTTCGTGAGTTTTTTCATAATGGTAATAAATCAATAAGGCAGTTAGTAAACAAAAGTGTAATCGAATTGGTGAAGTAGTATGACAAAAAACGTCTATTTAGTTGTAGATATTGGGACAGGAAATGCTCGGGTGGGCGTGGTGACGGCAGATGGTGAGGTGCTTGCTGTAAAAAGAGAAGATGTGAATTATTTAGTAGACTCAAATTATGAAGAGTCTATCTATTTTGATCCCGAAGCGCTATGGGACCAAATCTTGAGATTGGCGAAAGAAGCGCTATCCGAGGCTGGGGATGTAATGGTGCATGCGATTACGGCTAGTAGCCAACGCGAAGGGATTGTGGTTATTGATGACGAGGGGGATTCCTTGCTTGGCATGCCAAATATAGATCACCGTGGACGAAATTGGGAGAAGGAGTTGCTAGACAAAGATCTGGTGTACGAACGCTCTGGTAGGTATCCTACTTCATTGTTTTCGGCTTTTAAGCTATTAGGGTTGAGAGAAGTATATCCTGATATGTTCACTAAAGTGTCTTGTGTGATGAGTATTTCAGATTGGATACAATATAAGTTTTGCGGTATTTGTTCTTATGAACATTCGCAGGCTTCAGAGACCTTGCTATATGATGTGGAAAAGAAAAGATGGTCTTCAGAACTATTGCAATTGTTTGACATTTCACCAGATATCCTTCCAGAATTGAAGGATTCGGGTACGGTACTAGGGACTATATTAAAAAATGTAGCTGATATACTGGGAATTGTGACCGAAGCAAAGGTAGTAGTAGGTGGTGGGGATACACAACTAGCGATCAGAAGTATGGAACCGTCATCAAATGATGTTGTTATCGTTTCGGGAACGACTACACCTATTATCAAAATGGTGGAAAGATTTGAAAAAGATGTGGATCAGCGGACCTGGACAAGTAGACATATTGATAAATCAAACTTTGTTCTTGAAGCGAATGCAGGTGTTACAGGACTGAATTATCAGCGCCTAAAAGAGATATTCTATCCGAATGAAGGATATGATGTTATTGAAAAGGAATTAGATGGACTGGTGGGGTCGCAATGTGTAGCGTCTTTAGGCTCCTTGATCGCTAATGAAGAAGAGCCGCTGACTAAAGGAGGTTTTATATTCAATGCGCCAGTATCGCATCAACTGACAAGAGCTAATTTTGTATTTGCGGTATTATGGGATATAGCTTGTTCTATTTATGAGAATTACAAATTTCTTTGTGAGGTGTCCGAACATAACGAATCGTATATATGGGCATGCGGAGGTGGAGTTGAAAGTAAGAATTTGCGCCAATTCTTAAGTAATCTTTTTGGTAAGAGTATTCGGGTCAGGGACACTTTTAAACAGGCCTCTTTGCTGGGAGGGGTATTTGTATGCAATGATGCGTTAGGGGTGACCAATACAACACCGGCTCTATTGGATGAGACTTTTCCAATGGAAAATGAGAAATATGAAAAACTGTATCTCGAATGGCAAAATGCGAGAAAGACATTTAAACAGTTGATATATTAGATGAAAAAGTATTTCTTCGGAATTGATATAGGCACACAGGGCGCACGTGTAATTTTGGTCGATCAAGATGGTGAAGTAGTTGCTTCAAAGGTTAGGAAGTTTATGCTTGATACGGGCTTCCGTGAGACGCAATCACCAGATTTGTGGTGGGAGAATTGCTGTCAATTGATGGTGGAGATTTTAGCAGATCTCCCATCGGATTTTGACCGTAATTCCATTCTCGCTGCGGCTGTGACCTCTACTTCGGGAACTGTTATCCCTCTGGATGCAGATAACAATCCTATTCATCCTGCTATCATGTATAGTGATACACGTTCTGCTGGGCAAGGGGAGCGGATTAAAGAGTTGGCATCGAAATATGTGCCTAATGGATATACTGGATTCAATGCGTCTTCTGGTATCAGTAAAATGTTATGGTACATCGAAACTTATCCTGACCGTGTAGAGAAGATAGCGCTATGGGTTCATGCTTCTGATTTTATCGTAGGAAAATTGTCGGGCAATTATGCTACTACTGATTATACGAATGTCCTGAAATCGGGATATGACCTAGAAGACCTTGATTGGCCTACTTATATTTTTGATGAAGTTGGTCTGCGAAAAGAGTGGATGCAAAAAGTTGTCCCTTCGGGAACTGTTATAGGTCAATTGAATCAAGAATTGGCGAAGGAATGGGGATTACCACCCATAGCGATCGTGGTAGGGATTACTGATGGCTGTGCCAGTCAGATGGCATCTGGCGCCGTTAGCCCAGGTGATTGGAATACGACTATCGGAACGACATTGGTTATTAAGGGGGTAACATTAAGCCAGGTAATTGATCCGCTGGGACGTTTGTATAGTCATAGGCACCCTGAGGGGTATTGGATGCCAGGGGGAGCTAGCAATACTGGTGCTGATTGGATATCCTTGGATTTTAACGAGGACTTGGATGAGCTCAATAAAGAGGCAGAAAAAATGATTCCTACAGGAAAGCTAGCATGGCCTTTAAAACAGACGGGTGAAAGGTATCCTATCATGGCTCCGCAAGCAACAGCCATAGTACCCGAGACGAGTTCCAGAAGTGAGAGCTATGCGGCTAATTTGGAAGGGGTAGCGTTTATAGAATGCCTGGCTTATGAGATGGTTGCCGAATTGTCTGGAGAAAGCTTGAATGCGGTATATACTGCAGGAGGAGGGAGTAATAGTGATATATGGTTGAAAATCAGGGCGTCTGTTCTTAATGTGCCCATTTATAAGTGTAAAGAAGCTAGTGGTGCTTTAGGTGCTGCTATTATGGCGGCTTCACAGACTTATTTCAACTCATTGACGATAGCGGCAAAGCGGATGACTGCTGTGGACAAAACGGTACTACCGGATAAGGAATTGGCAGCGGCTTACAGCATTCAATATGGATTGTTTAAAGAGAAGTTAAAAGCTTTAAAATATATATAAAGATGGTTACAATTTGTTTATTGCGTCATGGGGAGACCGTATACAATGCGGATGGTAATAAGTACTGTGGGCGTGCCGATATTGAGTTGACAGATAAGGGGATAAGGCAAGCGAAGCGAATGAACGATTTGCTAAAGGAATATACGTTTGATGCTGTATTTTCGTCTCCATTGAAGCGCGCAAAAGATACGGCAGCTATCGCATCTGGAAAACCTGCCGAAGTGGTGGTGGATGAGCGATTGATAGAAGTTGATAGAAAGATTGTACAAGAGAATTCGTCATTGACCCTATTGACACTTTCACAAGAGGATGGCATGCAACTTTTAAAGTTAAATGCTTAGTTTAAAATTAATAGCCTACTAGAAACTAAAAACATGTTAAACACGATTTTTTTCAACAGACAGTTTGTTTTATTTTTTTTGATAATGGGGATATCTTGTTTAGGATGTTCAAAAAAAACTAATGAAATTCCACCAGGAGACGAAGTGGAGCTGGAAGAAGGTAGCAAGCTACCTAAGATAGATGTGGTATTGGGGAATAACGTGTACGGTTATGTGTTGGATGATGATAGGAAACCTATTAAAGGTGTGGTGGTCTCTGATGGTTATAATGTAGTCACATCAAATGAAAAAGGCGAATATCAATTTAAGAGATCAGAGAAAGCTCGTTTCGTGTATTATTCTACACCTAAAGACTACGCTGTAAATACATCTTCTGAGCGTAATGTTGCTCTTTTTTACCAGTCTTTGGCCAATTCAGAGCTGCCACAGCAGCATAATTTCTATTTGAAAAAGCTGAAAGGTAATGAGGACAGATTCTTGGTATATGCAATCGGTGATCCTCAAGTCGCAAATGATGTGGAGGTAGCTCGTTTTAGAGATGAAACAATGGATGATATTAAACAAGAATTACAAAAAACAACATTGCCGGTGTATGGGATATCTTTGGGGGATGTTGTAGCCGATAAGCCTAATTTGTTTAATAGCATGAAGACGGTAATGGGGTCGCTGAATATGCCGGTATTTACGACAATTGGAAACCACGATAAAACAGGGGGATCATCAACTAATGCACGGACCAGTCATTCTTTTGAACATTCTTTCGGACCATTAAACTATTCATTTGATCGTGGTAATGTACATTTTGTCGTCTTAGATAATGTCGTATTTAAAGATGACAAGGATTATGCTTTAGGGTTTAGTGAGGAGCAAATGGATTGGTTTGAGAAAGATCTTAGTATGGTCCCTACTGATAAGCTTTTGATTGTGACTTACCATATGCCTATAAGAGCTTCTCAATTTACTACAAGATCGCGTTTTTTTGATTTGATTAAAGGTTTTAAGAAAATTCATTTTTTTGCTGGACACACCCATTATAATGAGAATTATATTCATAAGGTAAATGACATCGAAATATATGAACACATACATGCAGCTGCCTGTGGAGCATGGTGGAAATCAACAATAAATGGAGATGGCACGCCAAATGGTTATGCGGTGTATGAAATTGATGGTACGACAATTTCAAACTGGTACTATAAACCTACAAGGTTGTCAAAAGACTATCAATTAAGATTGCATTGGGGGGATGCCAAGTTTGGAGGACAATATGGCACGTTTAGCTACGGTAAAACGGCAAGGACTTTAGTGGCTAATGTTTGGAATGCTGATCCTTCGTGGAAAGTAGAAGTTTATATGGATGGAAATAAACTTGGTGATATGCAATTGAATACCACGTTAAATACAGATGCTTGGTCTTTGGGGTACCATTTGGGGGTCTTAAATCGTAATCCGGCAAATTACACTACAGCAACCAAGCATTTGTATACGTTTGAAGTAACGAATCCAAACAATACACTTAAAGTAGTGGCTACAGATCGTTTTGGAAAAGCCTACACTCAAAACATAATAACTTCTACATTGAATGAAGCAATAGGTTATTAAGTATTCCAATAGATACATTATGTATGTTTTGCATACGTTAAGGAATATGAAATCTCCATGATTACAAAACATAAACACGCATGACGGCGAAGCAGCATGCCTGCCATTTGAAATAAGCATTATGTGGCTCGGATATTTCATATGACAACTTCGTGTTGCATACCGAACCTATGGCTACATTTGCCCAGTATGCACTCCCCGGGATGGCTAATTTTTTTGGGGTAGTAGCGTACACGGAGAGCGATGGCAAGTGGATTCCTCATCTGAGGATACGGCGGGATGCAGATATTACGGTATTGAGCTCTACGGTAAGCCGGGCAGCGCTCGTGATTTCGGGCTATATTGGTGATGTCGAAGGCTCTGATCTGGACGGAGAGTACATGCAGTTTTTGGCTACACAGGATATCGACTTTGCAGTGACTCCCTATTCGGTCGTAACGCATAATACGAACTCGGGATATCTGCCTACGGGGGTGCCGATAAATGGATGGGCCACAGGAGGAAAGCGTTCCTATAAGTTTGACCTTAAAAGTGGCACGGTCAAGAAGGGGGAATATTTTTACGTTGGCAATTCGGCAAAGCTGATCAATGGAGTGGGATCGACCTCTATTGCTGATGCGAAATGGATTGTGTCCCGTAAGACAGGCTCTGTCAAAGGAGATGGGTTTGGCGATGTGAATACGGATTTGTTTCTGAACGGCACGAGTGCATTTACGGATGGTATCGCTGTTTTTGAAGGCACTACGGTAACCAAAGCCTCGGTTCCTATCGATGTCATCATAACAGGGTACAATGGTGCTGTATTGAATATAGGCCAACAGGCGGGGCTGCGTATCGCCAATACCGATTGGTATGATATTGTAAACCCAGTCACGTTGGAGCAACAGCCATTCTATAAACAGGGTTCTAATACGATATATTTGACTAGACCTGCTCCGGGCGACGCAGGATGGTTTTACAAACTGGGAGGAGCGTACAACGTCCGCTTGGGCAGATGGGTCAAGGCCCGTTCGCAACGCGCTATAGACCTGTCCAAACAGTCTACATTGGAGGAAATAGAAGGCGAATTTCCGAAGGCAGAAGGTGCAAATGAGGGTTGGGTGCCAACTAAAGTTGTTGAATAATATAGATGAGATACCATATGAAGGATATAAGGCGTATTTTAAGGTTGTTGGCATTATTGCTATTGGTAGGTGTTAATGGCTGTGCGGTAAACGCTTCAAAGCGAAGTGGGGTAGCGAACCGTGAGATTAAGGTGCTAAGCTACAATATACACCATGCTAATCCGCCGAGCCGGCCGGGATTTATTGATCTAGAAGCGATAGCGAAGGTCATTCAATCTTCCCAGGCTGATCTTGTGGGCTTGCAGGAAGTGGATAATGGGACTGTACGAAGCGGTAATATAAATCAGGCAAAGCAATTGGCTGATAGGCTGGGCTATCATTATCGTTACTTTAAGGCTATCTCGCATGATGGCGGAGCCTATGGGCTTGCTATCTTGAGCAGGTTGCCTATCGACACAGCGGCACTGATCCGGTTGCCACAGGTGGAGACAGCTGAGAAAAGGATCTTGGCTTGCATAGAGGTGACGATAGGTAAGACGCCAATGATATTTGCGACAACGCATCTGGATGCTACCCGTGGGCATGCCAATAGACAGGTGCAGATAGATCATATTGTCGATTATTTTAAGTCGGAGAAAAAGCCGGTTATACTGTGTGGGGATCTTAACGCAAGTCCAGAAAGCGGCGTTATCGCATCTTTAGACAAGGCGTTTGTACGGAGCTGTATGCAAGACTGTGGACATACCGTCCCGCAGTTAAACCCGAGACGTACGATAGATTATATCGCTTTCAAAAATACGGACTGGTCTATTGTATCTCACGAGGTGATGGACGAAACCTATGCTTCAGACCATCGACCGGTCAAAGCTATATTCCGTGTCAAGTAATCATATTTAAACAATACTGGGTAAAAAGCGGAGAATAGTTTTTCTATTCTCCGCTTTTGTCGTTTAGACGAAAGGTCAATTTTGCTGTTACACGTCGCGCAATGGGGAATAGATTGCGACGCTACCCCAGGAACGGATAAAGTATGTTGATAGGCGGTGCTGTGTTAAGTTGTTGTAAGATAGGGTGTTTTTAATTGTCCCTATTTTGTCCCCCCTTGGGATGAATGTCTTTTTTAATTTTTGTCTAAATTTACGTAATCTATATATTTGGATATAGAATTATTACCAAACTGACTTTATGAAAACTTGTTTATCAGCGCTGAATCTGCCTCGCGTGTTTTTTTTCCTACTTCTTGTTTCAATTTCGAATATCGCCATGGGACTTTCTGATTCCAATATAAGGAATGTAGGGGCAACTACGGGTACTAAGATAGGAATAGCCAACAATGCTCCTGCTATCCTTAATCTAGATGGAGACGCTGTAGCATGGGCAAGGGTAGGAAATACCGTGAATCTGGATGTCGCTGGAAATGCGATAGTATTGGATGCGGATTTTGACGTATTGAATGGAGGTTTAGGTGATTATAGCAGTGCTTCATTGGTTGTACAACGGGCAGGGGGAGCAGTTTCAAGTGATATAATTGGTTTTAATACGACGGGCGGAGCTTTATTCAGTGTGCAGGGCGGTAATCTGCAATCCAATGGACTGACCTTTGGTACCTACTCGCAGATGGGGGGCGTATTGACGATTGCCTTTACCAGTTCGGGTACCACCGCTACCACGGCATTGGTCAATAATGTATTGCAAATGATTAACTACAGAAACGATACACCAGCGGGGGATGCTGATTTAAAATTTACGTTTAGCGATGGTACAGCTTCTACAACTGCGAATGTGACGGTGACTTCGGATTTTATTTATATTACTAATCCAACGGACACGAAGGTGATTAATCCTTCTAATGGTGTTAGTTTTTCGGAAGCGGTAGCTATGGCTGCAGCTGATGCGACAGGGGCACAGACTCTCGTATTTGCGAGCGGAATGAATGGTACTATGACTTTGGCGGGCGACTTATTGATTAATGAAAGTCTCACTATCAATGCGGATGCAGCACCTAATCTCGTTATAACGGGTAGTACTATTACGCTGGGCGGTGGAACTACACTTTCATTCACAAATGCTTCGGGTACTGTTAAAATAGGCAGTACATTGGCAGGTTCTGGATCATTGGTTAAATCTGACAATGGTACACTCTTACTTTCGAGTGTTTCTAATGAAGCCAATATGTCGGGTAGGATCACGGTCAATTCAGGCACCCTTTCTATTTCAAATGATGACAACTTATCGTCCGGGACACTGACATTAAATGGTGGTACCTTAGCGGTAAATACAACTGCTATTATTGATAATGCCATATCGATAGGATCTGCAGGTGGAAATATCAATATCAGTGGTGGTAGCAGTGCAACTATTGTTGCGTTAGCTGGAGTGATCTCGGGAACAGGCACACTGATCAAAAGTGGACAGTCTATTTTGGATATTGCTGGAAATAACACCTATACGGGGCATATATTGATACAGGAAGGTACATTGATTGCCTCTCATTACAATGCGCTGGGTACAACAGCGGGAAATACTACGGTGTCCAATGGCGCGACCTTGCGTTTAGCGGGGGGGATCACAATCGCCGAATCGATAAGTATAAGTGGCCGTGGAAAGACCGATGGTTCGACCAGCTATGGTGCATTACATCTGATAAGCGGCTCATCTACACTGAGTGGAGTAATCACATTAGCGGACGCAGCGAGCATTAGCGCAGGGAGTGGCTCTACGTTGACCTTATCTGGCGCAATAGGGGGAAGTGCAACATTGAATAAAACCGATGCAGGGATGCTGGTTCTTTCTAATTCAGGCAATGAGGCTGGCCTTACCGGAGGTATAACCGTATCGGCAGGGACGCTTTCGGTTGCAAATGATGATCACTTGTCTGCTGGATCGTTAACGCTTAATGGCGGTACATTGGCGATCACGGGTGCGACAACAATAGATAATCCCATTATACTAGCATCTGCTTCGACTATAAGCACCAGTGCTAATGCTACGTTGAGTGGTGTGCTAAGTGGTACTGGTACGTTGACAAAAATCGGGTCAGGTATATTGACACTGTCTGGTACGAATAGTCACTCAGGGGCTGTTAACCTAACTGCAGGAGGGTTGACACTTAGTGGTGGTTCAGCTATTGGAAATGGAAGTGCGATAACTCAATCTGCAACAACTGTTTTAACGGTGACTACCAACGAGACCATTGGTTCCTTGGCTGGAAATGGTAATGTGGTCTTGAATGCAAGTCTGACCACAGGGGGAAATAATACCAGTACGACGTTTTCGGGTGTGCTATCTGGGGGCTCCAATCTTGTGAAGACAGGATCTGGCACTTTTTCGCTAACAGGGAGTAATACCTATGCTGGTAGTACAACGATTAGCGCAGGCACTTTGGAACTTCGTGGCGGGGAAGCGATTCGTGATGATAGTCCAGTTACTGTAGCAGCTGGTGCTCTTTTGGTGGTATTCGATCTTCCAGAAACAATCGGGTCTCTGGCAGGTGCAGGAAATGTTTCTGTGAATGCCAGTAGATTGAGCGTAGGCATGGATAATAGGAGTACGGTGTTTTCGGGTATTATAAGTGGCGCGGGGGAATTATCGAAATCCGGTACAGGAACCTTGACCTTATCTGGTGCAAATGGGTATTCGGGAGGAACTAGCCTGTTTGGAGGTGAGCTGATCGCTAATAATAATAGCGCCCTTGGAACGGGAATGGTAAATATACGGGTAGTTGCAACCTTGGGCACGACGGTGGAAGGAACAACAATAGCGAACTCTTTCTATTTGGGTGATAATGCTACTATAAGGAACGATGTTTCGATGACATTAAGTAATGCAATTGATGGAACGGGTGGCTTGACTAAAACAGGCACTGGCGCGCTTACGCTGTCGGGCGATAATGGATACATTGGGGTGACTATTGTATCTGCTGGTCGATTAGTTGTAAATGGTAGGCTCAATTGGACTACTTTTGTAAGAGTAGGTACCGGGGCTACGTTGGCCGGTACCGGGCAAATCTTTAGCGATGGCTCGATAAATAATTTGACGGTGCAGTCCGGTGGGGTATTATCACCCGGTAATAGCACTGGGATAATGACAGTAGATGGTAACCTACAAATGCAAAGTGGCAGTACGCTGGCGATAGAAATCAACGGAGTCACAGCTGGAACCGGTTACGATCAAGTTGTAGTGAATGGTGGAGTGGATATCAGTGGAGCTACTCTTGCGGTTACGCATGGTTATGCGGCCGGATTAGCTGATAAGTATACGATATTGGACAATAGGGGTACAGATGCTATTCTATATACATTTTCTGGTTTAACAGAAGGTAGTACGTTGACTGCAGGAGGGAATGGTACGGTATTGACGGCGAGCTATATCGGTGGTACAGGTAATGATTTTACACTGACAGCACCAATCAATTCAGACCCTACGGATATTACACTCAGCAACAGTATTATTAACGAAAATGTAGCGCCTAATACTATCGTAGGGACCTTAAGTACGACAGACGCAGATCTAGGTGATACATTTACCTATTCACTTGTCGCGGGACCGGGAAGTACGGACAATGCTTTGTTTAATATTAGCGGAAATAGTCTTAGGATAAATGCTTCACCAGATTACGAAACAAAAAGTGGTTATTCGATTAGAATTAGATCAACAGATAGTTACTGGTCGACTTTTGAGAAGTCGTTTGTAATATCTGTCATGGATGTAAATGAAGCTCCAACTATTAGTGGTACACCTGTTACTTCGGTTAATCAGGATGCGGCTTACAGTTTTACGCCTACAGCTATAGATGTTGACGCAGGTGATGTGTTGACCTTTAGTATCGTCAACAAGCCTGCTTGGGCCACATTCAATACGGCTACCGGGGCATTGACGGGTACACCGCGTAATGCGGATGTGGGTACGACGGTCGGTATTCTGATCTCGGTCAGTGACGGTGCTGCCTCTGCTAGTTTGCCAGCATTTAATATAACGGTGAAGTCGGCTTTGATAACAGGTATTTCGCTCGAAGGAGATAGTTTTACCTATGATGGCACGGCCAAATCACTGTTTATAAAAGGGACGCCACCGCAAGGTACAGGGGTGATCTACACGGGGAATGGGCAGGTTAATGCTGGCTCGACAACGGTTACGGCTGTAATCTCGGGAGGTAATTATCTACCGGTGACGCTAAAGG
>JBEBQJ010000052.1:0-27123 GCA_040395455.1 Sphingobacterium yanglingense
GGCAGTGCTTTGTCCTGCAGTATTCTTGTCTTTATACTCGCGCGGATAAGCCCAGATAAGTAAAGGAAGCTTTTCCTTACCACTCCTATCATAGTCCGCTGGAAGATATAATGTACCAGAAAGCGCGACCCCATCGTTCCGCTTATAATTCAACACCTCTTTATGAACCTTCTCCAGCGCTTTGAATGGATTTTCGATATTAGTTACCGCGACCTGTTTACCAGTCTTAATATTCTTGCGGTAGAAATTCGGATATTCTGTGGCAGATTGTAAAGAAATTAAAATATCTCCTTTAACAATATCAATAACCTGAGATATTCGTTCTTGAAGCTCAGACTCCTTAGCGACATAAAGCCTATTCTTCTTTAGGGTCTTCAGATTAAGTTCGTCTATAAATGGAAACTCGCCATTTTGTGTAAAACCGTCTCCTACGAAATAGGCCTTGTCTTTGTGGATATACATCGTGTAGGTACCGAAATCGTTTTTATCACGAAAGACATTCCCAGGGTCGGAGTACAGGTCTTGTCTATTTCGATCAGCTATCACCTGACTTTTGCCCGTAGTTGGATTCAGGAGAAAAGTTTTAACATTCCGCGTATCATACCATTGCGAGGAAACTAGTGCATAATTATCATCCCCCCATACAATTCCAGAAAAGCGATCCTTAATCTTCATCAGTGATATAGGCTCTCTCTCAAATGGGAAATCCCAAACGAAAAGTTCGTCTCTGAATTCGGTTGCCTTGTTGGCGTCGCCCCCATCCAAAGCTTCCACAAAAAACAAGCTTGCTGGCTTGTCCTGGCGCCAAGCTAAAGATCGTTTTCCGGTGCGTGTGGATGAAAATCCCTTTGGCATTATCTCCAACAACGGTATATCATTAACTTTCTTTATCACTTTACCTTCCAAGTCATATACAAAGGTTTCTTGGGGAAAGGATTTATAACCTACAAGATAAGAAAATGGTTTCCGAAGTTTCGAAACCAAAACATACTTTCCATCGGGTGAAACAGTACGCTCTGTATACATCGCTGCAGGCAAGAACTTACGCTGCTCGCCTTTCAAATTCAACCAAACCAGCTCAGACGTAGATAGTGTTTCGAAATCTTGTTCATCCTGCGGATTTTTCAGCAAATCCTGATAGGTACGCAGCTGTGATACCTTTCCATCACTAGTAGACACCACAGGGCCTTGAGGCAAATCTTTACTATGATCAACCAAGCTCTTAACAACAGCAGGACGCCTGCTAATCAGTAGTTGATCCGTATTACGAATCCACTGGTAGGGTGCATCTAGGATGGCATTCAACACATAGTCTGTCAATTGCCTCGCGACCTGTTTCTCCACATCAATCACCCACAAAGAAAGACCTGTATCATTAGTATGTGTAAAAGCAATATGTTTACTATCGGAAGAATATGTTATATTAGCGATTAAGGCATGAGCAGGTAATCCGGTTACAGCATATTCTTGACCTCCGTCTACGGATTTCAATCGAAGATTATCAAAATAGGTCTCTGTACTTGATATACTTGCCTTTGCATTTATCCTTAATCCGGCAAGCCGTAACTCTTCTTGGCCCAGCTCGTCTAATGTTTTGTAGGTAGGTCTATACATGAATAGTACCCATTTTTTATCTGGGCTCAATTTAATAGCGGGAGGGCGCTGATAGTCCGCCAATGCCAGGATCTCGGAGGATGGTTGCTGGAAAGTAATATTCTCCTGTGCATATCCTTTAGATAATGGGCCCAACATGGGCGCAAGCAACATAACTGCTACTAAGCGTGAAATAAAATTACGGTAAGGGTTCATTAAAAATAAATTAGGTGTTTTCATCATAATACATACTGGTTTGTAAACTTAATGATTCTTATTTGTACTTCTAAAAAACAGGACATATAATATACATAATTTTCTTGATATCAACACTATTTTCATCTGTTTTTTGACATTAAAAACACCTAAAAAACATACTGTTTAGACTTGTAGATTTAAGTTTACAAAAGCAATTTTAAAGTTATCAACATAGATTAACAGTTGTACAACAGCGATTTAGCAAAACAACCGCGCTACCACGAGCATTTTGGGCGTCTTTCCTCTTTGAGTGTGGAAAAGTATGACTACCTCTCCGGATTAAAATGTAAGATATTTGTTCTTGTTGAGAGTGTCGCTCTTCAATAATCAGCGTTTTTTTTACACTTCGGTAAACTTGTCTCCACTATGAAGGAAACTGTTTACGACCAAACTTACATAATAACATGGCAAGAATCATCAAATTCGAGAAAAACGATTGCGCTCCATGCGATCAAGTGTCGGCTTACTTAGATAGAAAGGGTATTTCGTACGAAAGAGTTAATCCGTTTGATTCCCCTGAGCTGGCTGTTAAGTTTAAAGTCCGTACTGTCCCTACGGTTATTGTTTTGGATGGTGAAGAGATAAAACATCGTATTATAGGATTTAATCCACAAGAATTAGAAAACGCTATTGCACAGTAATAAATAAAAGTCATCATAAAAAAGCAAGGTTATGATACATTTATATTTTGACAGCAAAACCGGAAATGTGCAACGCTTTATCGACAAAGTTGTGCAAATAACCGGATGGCAAGCCACCAAGATTCAAAAAGATATGCTTATTGAAGAATCGGGGCACCTTATCACTTTTACGACCAACTTTGGAAAAATTCCGCCTCTGACGGAAGAGTTCCTTACGCAAAATAGTAGCAGATTGTTTTCTGTGACTTCTAGCGGCAACCGTAACTGGGGTAGAAACTTTGCAGTAGCTGCGGATAAAGCCGCTGCGATGTATGAAATTCCGTTAGCATTCAAATTTGAACTATCGGGGACAATGGAAGATATAAATCAATTTATAGAAATTATTAAGAATCAATACTATGATAGCAAACGAGGTAGCAAAAAACTGGATATTGCTTAATAACGAAATCATGATCAAACATGATGACGAGTATAGCCTTCACAAAGATAAAGAGGCTGTGCGAGCTTATTTCCTGGAATATGTAAACAAAAACACTGTTTTCTTCTATAATTTAAAGGAGAAAATAGATTATTTAGTAGAACATAACTACTACATAAATTTCTATCAATGGTTTACATTCGAAGAAATGGAAGAGGTATTTAACTATGTATATGCCAAAAAATTCCGTTTCGAGTCCTTTATGGCCGCATTTAAATTTTTCCAAAGTTATGCATTAAGGGATGATTCGGGTGAAAAATTCTTAGAACGTTACGAAGACCGTGTTGTGGCTGTTTCGTTGTTTTTAGCTCGCGAAGAAGGCGTAAAAAAAGCAATCGAATACGCTGAAATCATGATCAATCAAGAATATCAGCCTGCTACCCCGACTTTCTTGAATGCTGGAAAAAAACGCTCTGGCGAATTGGTTTCTTGTTTCTTGGATGAAATCGGAGACAACTTGAATGGTATAGGCTATGCTGTTGATTCGGCGATGAAATTATCTTCTATAGGAGGGGGCGTTTCCTTCAATATCTCAAAAATACGTGGCCGTAGTGAAGCTATAAAAGGTGTTGATGGACGAGCTGGAGGTGTATTGCCAATCATGAAAATCATGGAGGATACTTTCTCCTACGCTAACCAATTGGGACAACGTCCTGGTGCGGGTGCTGTATACCTCAATATCTTCCACTCGGATATTGAAGAGTTCTTAGACTGTAAAAAGATAAACGTAGACGAGAAAGTACGTATCAAATCACTTTCTATAGGTATTATCATACCAGATAAGTTTATGGAACTTGCAGAAAAAGACGAGCCGGCATATTTAATCTACCCGCACACGGTAGTACAAGAGTACGGTCAATATCTAGATGAAATGGATATGGACTTGATGTACGATGAGTTGATTACAAATCCGAATGTAAAGAAAAAGAAAATCAACGCACGTCACATGCTGGTAAAGATTGCCCAGACACAAAAAGAGTCGGGGTACCCTTACATTTTCTTCAAAGAAAACACGAATAAAGAGCATGCTTTGAATGGCTTAGGTAAAGTTAAATTCTCTAACCTATGTACAGAAATCATGCAGATATCTGAAGTATCTGATATCAATATCTATGGCAAAGAGGATACTATCCGTTATGGTATATCTTGTAACCTCGGCTCATTGAACATAGCGACTGTAATGGACAATAAACGTATCAAAGAAACTGTAAAAACAGCGATGCGTGCACTTACGGTAGTAACAGATGTAACGGATATCGAGATGGTCCCTTCGATTGCTAAAGCAAACCGGGAATTGCACTCGGTAGGTTTAGGAGCCATGAATCTACATGGATTCTTAGCAAAGAGCTTCATTATGTATGAATCACATGAAGCGTTAGACTTTGCAAATACCTTTTTCATGATGATGAATTACTACTCGTTAGAAGCATCTATGGAAATCGCAAAAGAACGTGGTAGAACATTCGTTGGTTTTGAGAAATCAGCATACGCAGATGGAACCTATTTTGACAAATATCTAAATAGAGATTATCTTCCGACAACAGACAAGGTGAAAGAACTCTTCGACGGCATTCATGTACCTACTATCGAGGATTGGCAAAATCTGAAAGCACAGGTTGCTGAACATGGAATATACCATGCATATCGTTTAGCAATTGCTCCAAACCAGTCTACTTCATACATTATGAACGCGACTGCTTCTGTGATGCCGATTGTAGACATCATTGAGGTGCGCGAATATGGAGATAGTACGACTTATTATCCGATGCCATATTTGACCAATGATAATTATTTCTATTTCAAATCGGCATACGACATGGATCAAATGAAGGTTTTGAAGCTGATTTCAGTTATTCAACGTCACATCGATCAAGGGGTCTCTACAATTCTTCATACCAACTCAAAGGATAGTACACGCGATTTGGCAAAGTATTATATCTATGCACATAAATTAGGTCTGAAATCATTATACTATACACGTACCCGAAAATCAACCATCGAAGAGTGTATCTCTTGTTCAGCTTAATTAGACATCAGATTTGAGATAATACATATAAGTCAGGAGAATTTTTGAATAATACTTCTCCTGATTTTCACTTTTTAACCGAGCTTTAGCGAGCTCATCGTTGATAATTTTTACTTTTTAATTAGTACATGAACAAACAATTTACAGCCGTCAACTGGAATACACCTGATAATGATTATGCCCTCATGTTCTGGGAGCAGAATATCAAACAGTTCTGGATTGACACCGAATATATCCCCTCCAAAGACATCGATAGCTGGAAAGGCTTAAGCTGGGACATGAAAGAGTGTTATAAAAAGGCACTTGGAGGATTGACTTTGTTGGATACATTACAAAGTCATACTGGTATGCCTAAGATTATAGACCATATCGACTCATTACAGAATAAAGCAGTGCTTTCATATATGTGTATGATGGAAGCAATACATGCCAAGTCATACTCGACCATATTCACTACGGTATCTACGACCAATGAAATCAATGATGTATTTGGTTGGGTATCGCAGAACAAGTTCTTACAGTTTAAAGCGAATACTATTGATAGTTACTATCGTGGTATAGACAAGCAAAATCCTACAGATGAGGAGCTATTTATGGCCTTGGCTGCCTCTGTTCTGTTGGAATCTTTCCTATTTTACTCAGGCTTCTTTTTACCACTATGGTTATGTGGACAGGGGCAAATGGTCGCTTCTGCAGATATTATTAAAAAAATCGTTGCTGACGAATCCATACACGGTGTATTTGTCGGGTTGATGGCGCAAGAAGTATTTGCAAAATTGCCAAACAAAGAAGAAGTAAAACAACGTTTCTTAAATCTTCTTAACGAGCTTTATGAAAACGAAATCAAGTATACAGAAGAGCTTTATACGGTGGTAGGATTGACTTCTGAAGTAAAAGAATACGTTCGCTACAACGGAAACAAAGCATTGATGAACCTTGGTTTTGATCCTATTTTTGAAGTAAAACAGGTTAACCCTATTGTATTGAACGGATTAAATACGGAAACAACACAACACGACTTCTTCTCGAAGAAATCAACAAACTATGAGAAATCGATGGAAATCGTTCATCTAAAACATGAAGATTTTGAAATGGATGCGACAGTAAATATCTAACCGTCGTTTATCCTTATAAAAAGAAAGGCCTCGATCTAGATCGAGGCCTTTTCTTATATAAAAAATAGTTATAGATTTCCTTTTTTCATCTCACCAATAGCGTAATCAACAGATCGAGCGGAAAAGGCCATATAGGTCAAAGAAGGGTTCTGTGTCGAAGTAGACGTCATACAGGCCCCATCGGTTACAAACACATTTGGTACCGTATGCATTTGATTCCATTTATTCAAGACAGAGGTCTTAGCATCATGTCCCATACGTACACCACCCATCTCATGGATGTCCAGGCCGGGAGCCTGCCAAGCATCGTCTCTTCGGATATTACTAAAGCCAGCGACCTTGAACATCTCTTCCATCGTATCAAGATAGTCACTCTTCATCTTATTGTCATTCTCATCGTAATCTATCGAAATCTTTAGTAATGGGACTCCCCAATCGTCCTTTTTACCTTTATCCAATGCGACGTAACTCTCCGCTTTTGGAATAGTCTCTCCCATCATATGTGACCCTACTCTCCAATTCCCTAACTGTGGATTTAACAATGACTCTTTTAATTCTTGTCCCAATCCGGATTGCGCAGAGTGGGCGGAACGGGAAGCACCAAAACCTGCAGCATAACCACGTAGATAATCCGTCTCCTGCTTATATAAATTTCGAAAACGAGGGATATAACCACCCCCCGCGGGATTTCTACCTGCTGTTTTATAATCCAACAATCCCTCGTACTCAGCGTAAACACGTGCGCTATAATTGTGAAAAGCTACATACTTGCCTAACGTCTCACTATCATTGCCCAAACCATTCGGGAAGCGATTGGAAGTCGAATTTAAGAGTATCAGGTTGGTATTTATCGCGGCCGCATTTACAAAAATTATTCGAGCATAGAACTCGATTTCCTCCTTGGTATTACGGTCGATTACTTTAACACCTATGGCACGCCCTTTGCCCTCATCATATAGAATAGAATGCACAACGGAGTCTGGCCGTAAAGTCATTTTACCGGTTTTTGCAGCCCAGGGCAATGTTGATGAATTAGAGCTAAAATATCCTCCAAAAGGACAGCCTCTTTGACAAAGTGTCCGGTTCTGACACTGTGTCCGCCCCTGTTGAATATGTATCGGTTGCGGTTGGGATATATGAGCACATCGAGCTGATATGACCTTTCGGCCAGGGTATTTCCCTTCAATGGACTGCTTAAAATACTTTTCTACGACATTGAGCGGATAACCAGGTAAGAACTCGCCATCGGGCAATTCGGGCAGACCATCTCTATCTCCTGCAATACCTGCAAATCGCTCCACATGATCATACCAAGACTTTAAATCCGCGTAACGGATGGGCCAATCTACGGCAAATCCATCACGGGCAGGTCCTTCGAAATCAAAATCAGACCAACGCTGTGTCTGTCTAGCCCACAAAAGGGATTTACCTCCGACTTGATATCCCCTAATCCAATCGAAAGGCTTATCCTGAATATAAGGATGCTCTTTGTCCTTTACGAAAAAATGAGCTGCATCCTCATGAAAAGCATAACACTTGCTCACGATAGGGTTCTCTTGCTTCACTTGGTAAGGTAGCTCATTACGATGTTCAAACTCCCAAGGGTACATATTGGTCGTAGGGTAATCCTTGATATGTTTGACGTCCCTCCCACGTTCTAAGACCAACGTTTTCAAGCCTCTTTCGCAAAGCTCTTTTGCAGACCAGCCACCACTAATACCTGAACCAATTACAATAGCATCGTAGGTTCTATCTTTCTCCGAATCTATATTTAGGTTTGCCATATTTTCTATACAATAACTTTTACAGCTCCATCGTAACGACCCGGAACTAATTCGTAAACTAACTTATTTTTCATGACATACTCCGAGTTGAGATACCCCTGCAATGTTCGCTTTTTTAGGATACTGAAGAAAACATCTTCCTTTAATGTCTGTAAATAAGCTAGGCGCTCGGCTTCGGTTTTCAAACCCGCTTTCTGAACTTGTTCCAATCCATTGATAAAAGCTTCTTGATCTTCGGGGCTATGGCAATCGTCCAACATCTTCATTACAAAAAGATGTAGATTCAAATCCTTTGCTCCTGGCGAACCGGTCTTCGGAATAATAGCTTCGACTAAATCACCGATAAGCGCTTCGTCGTCGGCAGACAGTTTGACATACCGTAGCTCAATAGACGCACTATCGCCAGCTCCATTACAGGAAGACGTGATCATAAGCCCCCCTGCTACGATAAAGAGTTGTTTTATTGCTGTTCTTCTATTCATAATATTGAAACGTAGAATCTAATTTAAGTATTTTTATCAGAAAAACGTTTTAGCAAATAGGGTTTAATACACTTTTCTAAACTTACAAATCAGAAAATGTTACCCCAAGAAGCTTCTATTGGATATAAAATCATTTTTGGTTAAGTTTGTTTAAATAGATGTTCTAAAAAATATACATTAATTGTAATGTGAAATACCCGATAACTAAATATCGGTAACACATGCCAACTTGTAAAATAATATGCGCATGATAGTAAACACAAACGACTGCGAAATAGTAAACATACCATCCTTAATAAAAAAATATAACGTCATATCAGCTATCCTTGCCAAGGAAACCATAAGGAAAAGAGCTTTAGAAAAAATAATCGAAACAAGTTTATAACAACAAAGTACAAATCGATCTGCCAACCGACAGAGCATAAATACTATATATATGAAAATAATAGCAGTAGGCCGTAACTATATTGATCATGCCAAAGAATTAGACAATCCTGTACCCGATCAACCTGTCATATTTTTAAAACCTGATACCGCGGTACTCAAAGACAACAAAGACTTTTATATTCCTGAGTTTTCAAAAGATATTCACTATGAGTGTGAACTTGTCGTTCGTATATGTAATGAAGGCAAACACATTTCTAAAAAATTTGCTCATAAATACTATGATGCCATTGGTCTTGGTATTGACTTTACGGCACGTGACTTACAAACACAACTCAAGTCAAAAGGGCTACCTTGGGAACTCGCAAAAGCCTTTGATCACTCTGCTGTAGTAAGTCCACTTATACCAAAAGAGGAATTTGAGGACCTGACTGCCATTAAATTCTCCTTAACCAAAAATGGTGAAGTGGTACAGTCCGGTAATACGGCTGACATGATTTTCGACATCGACACCTTAATAACATTTGTATCTGGATACATTACTCTACGCAAAGGTGATTTAATATACACAGGAACCCCTGCTGGCGTAGGCCCGGTAATCATTGGAGACAAACTAGAAGGATTTATAGAAGACAGACCGATGTTCTCTACACATATCAAATAAATAGCATGAGAAAAATACCGTATCTGATTCTATTCCTGCTTTTGCAGGCAAGCATATCTATTGGCCAGAATAAGGATATCATTACATCCCGTAACTATCCACAAGGCTATTTTCGAAACCCATTGAACATCGCAATGGATGCCTCAGGTACATTCGGCGAATTGCGATCGACACACTTTCATGCCGGAGATGACTACCGTACACAACAAAGGACAGGACTACCATTGCATGCCGCAGCTGAGGGTTATGTATCCCGTGTACGTGTGCAGATAGGTGGAGGCGGAAATTCGGTCTACATCGATCACCCTAATGGGTACACGTCTGTATATCTACATATGGAGGATTTCAACGAAGTATTGACGAATATTGTACGAGCAGAACAATATAAACAACAACGCTTTGATGTAGATATAACCTTAAACAGGAATCAAGTTGTCATGAGCAAAGGCCTATTAATTGGTCGTGCTGGTAACTCAGGGGGATCTGGAGGTCCGCATCTTCATTTTGAAATAAGGGATACCAAGAGCCAGAATCCATTAAATCCTCAATTGTTTGGTTTAAAATTTACCGACAACTTCAAGCCTACAATTAATAGTATCATGCTGTACGATTTGAATAATTCTTTATTCAACGAACATACACCACGAAAGTCTCTAGCGGTGAAGGCCGTGCGAGCTGGAGAATATACCCTTACTCAAAACGCCCCATTATTGGTCGATGGACAATTTGGTCTCGGAATCAGCGCTGTCGATAGACATAGGGCTGGTGGTTTTCAAAATGGAGTTTATTCTATTGAGTTGCTGATTGACGGAAAAGCTGTATCAACGGTGGTGTTTGAAGAATTGGACTTTAATAGCTCCCGGGGCATACATTCTTATATTGATTACCCCTACTGGAAAAAAACAAAAGTAAAAATCCAAAAAAGCTTTAAGGATCCTGGAAATCCCATAGACATCTTCAAAACACTTCCTGAAAAAAGAGGGTTTGAACTACAGGAAAAAAAGGTATATGATGCGAAATATGTTGTGAAAGATATTGCGGGGAACAGTAGTGAACTGAATTTTAAAATTGAAAGCACAGGAAGCACAAAAAAAGCAGCTTATAAAGCTACTGGAACACAATTCTTTAAATATGACAAAGTCAATTCCTTTGAGCGTAATGACGTAAAAGTCAACATCCCCGTAAAAGTACTCTATGATGACTTGGATTTCGAATACGGTACAGCGCCAACTCCTGCCAATGGATACTCTATGGTGCACAAGATTCATAATAATCTTATTCCTGTATTCCAATCCTACAATCTGGCTATAAAACCGACTACTTTGCCTACACACTTACAAAGTAAAGCCTTAATAGCATCGTTAGAAAACGGAGCAGAGGGCGGAGGTTTTGAAAACGGTTGGGTATCGGTCAATACCCGTAATTTTGGGAACTTCTACGTTGCTGTAGACACAATTGCTCCCGTAATTACGCCACGGAATCTGACTTCAGGAAAGAATGTTGCTGCACAACGAAAGATTGACTTTACCATAACAGACAATCTCTCCGGAATACAGTCGTTTAACGGTTACATCGACGGCAAATGGGTATTGATGGAGTACGACTCTAAGAATAGACATCTATGGCACACATTTGATGCTGCTCTAACAAAAGGAACACATAGCTTCAAACTCGTTGTTCGGGATTGGAAAGACAATGAAAAGGTCTACGAGGCTAGTTTTATTAAATAAGATTTCATAATTTAGGTGGTTAGCCTATTAATTTATACGACATGTCAGAATTGAAAATTGGAGATGAAGCCCCCGCGATTCATGCGAAGAATCAAAGTGGAGAAATGATAAACCTGTCCGACTACAGTGGAAAAAAGGTCATCTTATATTTTTACCCAAAAGATAACACACCAGGCTGTACGACAGAAGCCTGCAACTTTCGAGACAACTATCAATCCCTCTTGGGAAAAGGGTTTGAAATATTGGGGGTAAGTATCGATAGTGAACAGTCTCACCAAAAGTTCATTAGTAAATTTGAACTTCCTTTCAATTTGCTGGCCGATGAAGATCAGAAGATTGTCAATGATTATGGGGTGTGGGTAGAGAAGAACATGTATGGCAAAAAGTACATGGGAACAGCTCGAACCACCTTCGTTATAGACGAAAAAGGAAAAATAGAACATATCATCAAGAAAGTGGATAACAAGAATGCTTCTCAGCAGATTCTTGATTTATATTAGTTTAATCTTTTATATATTTGCGCCTTATGAGTAAGCAAACAGACGATTTATTTAAAAATATAGTATCACATGCCAAAGAGTACGGTTTCGTATTCCAGTCGAGTGAGATCTATGATGGCCTTAGTGCGGTTTATGATTATGGTCAGCTAGGTTCTGAGTTAAAGAACAACCTAAAGACCTATTGGTGGAAATCCATGGTGCAATTAAATGAGAATATAGTAGGTATAGACTCTGCTATATTTATGCACCCTACCATATGGAAAGCCTCTGGACACGTCGATGGATTTAACGATCCGATGATTGATAATAAAGACTCCAAAAAACGGTACCGTGCAGATCAGCTTATCGAAGACAAAATCGACCGTTATGAAAAAGACGGTAAATCGGATAAAGCAGCACAGCTTCAGAAAGATCTTGATAACGCACTGAACAACGATGATCTGGCTCGTTTGAAAACTATAATTGAAGAGCATAATATCGTCTGCCCTATCTCTGGGACTAAAAACTGGACTGATGTCAGACAATTCAACCTCATGTTTGCTACCCAAATGGGAGCTATGGCAGATGGCGCTGAACAGGTTTATCTACGTCCTGAAACCGCACAGGGTATCTTTGTAAACTTTCTCAATGTCCAAAAGACAGGAAGAATGAAAGTTCCTTTTGGTATCGCGCAAATTGGTAAAGCTTTCCGTAATGAAGTTATTGCCCGTCAATTTATCATGCGTATGCGTGAATTTGAACAGATGGAGCTTCAATTTTTCGTACGTCCTGGTACAGAACTGGAATGGTATGAAAAATGGAAAGAGACACGCTTAAAGTGGCATTTGGCCTTAGGTTCAGATCCAGCCAAATACCGTTACCACGATCACGTTAAATTAGCGCACTATGCTAATGCGGCAGTAGATATCGAGTATGATTTCCCTTTTGGCTTTAAAGAAGTAGAAGGAATACACTCCCGTACAGATTTCGATCTAAAACAACACCAGGAGTTCTCCAAGAAGAAGATGCAATATTTCGACCCAGAGATAAATCAGAACTACATTCCTTATGTTGTAGAAACATCTGTAGGATTAGATCGTTTATTTCTAACGGTATTCGCTAATTCACTGGTACATGAAGATCTATCTACAGAAGAGAAACAAGACTCTAGAGTGGTATTAAAATTCCACCCTGCAATAGCTCCTGTCAAAGCAGCAATATTCCCGTTGACTAAAAAAGATGGTCTTCCAGAAAAAGCAAGAGAAATCATGAATAAATTGAAGTTGGACTTCAATATGCAATATGATGAAAAAGATGCCATTGGTAAACGCTACCGTCGCCAAGATGCAATAGGAACACCTTATTGTATCACAGTAGATCATCAAACACTAGAAGACAACACCGTCACAATCCGTCACCGTGACAGCATGGAGCAGGAACGTGTCGCTATCGACCAACTAAGAACTATAATCGGAGACTTAGTGAGCTGGAATAACCTGTTAGATCAGTTATCTTAGATTCTAAAATTTAGTCCTTATTGGACATCCTTATAGGGCACGCACTAGATATAGTGCGTGCTTTTTTTTACCCAATTTATTCGTGATGTGCACCATATCTAGCTTTCCTTATACCAGACAAACTGATTTAAGTTCCCTTTTTCACTAAAACCAGAGAATGAACAGCTGCCACTGAAAAAACAATTTTCCTTTGAAGAATCTAAAACCGCTAAGAACAGCGAGAATATTTGCAAATACCAATTCAAAACAGTATATTCTTAATTCATCATTTAAAGGGAAAGAAAGGAGGTATATTAGGATATGATTATAGTACATGTAAAAGAAGGAGAATCTTTAGATCGCGCATTGAAACGTTTAAAGAAGAAGTTCAACAATACAGGAGTAATAAAAGAGCTACGTGAGCGCCAGGCTTACGTCAAGAAATCTGTAGCTAAACGGACACAACGCAAAAAAGCTATATATAAACAATCTCTTAATCAAGAGAATATGTAAATAGTTATAAAGAATAACAGCGAGTCTATGACTCGCTGTTATTCTTATAGTGTAATCGAGAAAGGTTAAAGTATAACCTCTTTCAACAACTGTATATAAAAATCGATTCCAGTTGCGATTTCATCTTCATATATAAACTCGTCGGCAGCATGAGATCGCGCCGAATCCCCTGGTCCAACTTTCAAGGAGGGAATCGGCAACAATGCCTGATCGCTCATGGTTGGGCTACCATATATTTTTTTTCCAAACTTCACCCCTGCTTTAACAATAGGATGGTCCACAGCTATAGTCGACGGATTTAACCGCGTGGATCTCGCTGTCACTTCCGATTTGATGTTCTCACGGATAATAGCTAAAACTTCCTCGTTCTGATAAACATCGGTAGTACGCACATCTACAACGTATCTGCATGTTGCAGGCACAACATTATGCTGCGTACCCGCGTCAATCATTGTCACAGACATCTTAATAGGCCCCAAAAACTGAGACTGCTTCGAAAACCGATAGGATTTAAACCAATTTATATCCTCAATAGCATTATAAATCGCATTGACTCCTTCTTCACGTGCCGCATGGCCTGATTCCCCATGTGCTACACAATCCAAGACCATCAGTCCTTTCTCGGCAATCGCTAAATCCAGCAACGTAGGTTCACCAACAATTGCAAAATCGCAGGGAACAATATGCCTATAAGCCTCCTCGATACCATTCTTACCAGAAATCTCTTCTTCTGCTGAAGCAATTAAACACAGGTTGTACCTTAAATCTTCAGTATTATAAAAATATAGAAATGTCGCTATCAAGGAAACTAAGCATCCACCCGCATCATTACTACCTAATCCATATAGCTTTCCTCCCTCACGGAGTGGTGAAAATGGATCGTTAGTGTAACCTGGATTTGGTTTGACCGTATCATGATGGGAATTTAGTAAAATAGTCGGCTTATCTTTATCGAAAAATTTATTATAAGCAATCACATTATTCCCGATACACTCAATATCAGATACCCCTCGAGTTTCTAGAAAATTGCTTAATAGCGTAGCCGTATCCGCCTCCTCTTTACTAAAAGAAGGAATAGATATCATTTTCGACAACAGTTCAATGCTATCGTTAGTCAATGACGCTAAATTACTATTCATTATATAAACCACCTGCCTTTAGAGCCGAAAGCTTAATTCCTTTTATAAAGGCTGAACTGAAGCCATTATGCTCCATCTCATTTAATCCAGCTATAGTACAACCTTTTGGAGAAGTCACCTTATCAATCTCACTCTCCGGATGGTTATTCGTCTGTAATAATAAATCTGCCGCTCCCTTGGCTGTCTGAACAGCCATCTTTAAGGCATCATGTGCATGAAAGCCAATTTCAACACCGCCTTGAGAAGCCGCGCGTATAGCTCTTAGAAAAAAAGCAATCCCGCAAGCACATAACGCTGTCGCGGATGTCATAAGATCTTCATTAATCACGACTACCGAACCTACAGACTCAAAAATACGCTCTACCTTAGCGATAGCGTCGGTTGGGGCATTGTCTGTAGCAATACAAGTCATGGACTGCCCTATTGCAATCGCCGTATTTGGCATAGCACGTACCACAGTACAATCCTCCCCCAATATTGCTTTAACATCCTGACAAGAAACACCCGATGCTACTGAAACAACAAGCTGACCTTGACTAAGGCTACCAGAGATTTCCTCCATCACTTTTTTAATCTGTTGCGGGAGTACTGATAATACGATTATATCTGCACCTTGAATAGCCTCTCTATTATTGCTACTTATTCCAAAACCAAGAGATTTCTCCTCTTCTAGAGCAACAATAGAACGTCTTGTTAATACAATTTCCTCTGGGCGGTAATACCCAGTACTCACCAATCCCTTTGCAAGGGAAAAACCAATATTACCAGAACCAATTATAGTTAGCTTATTCATATGTAAGTAATTATCTTCGATGAGCTCGCAAGCTCGTTTTTTTTCAGTTATCATTAGCTTGTGCCGATTGCCTTCGACTAACTCCTTGTGTCGCTTTATCGGAATAAAATATCCAGATTATCCCAAATGGTATGCTCGTGGATATTCCATACTAAATGAGACTAGACAGCCTATTTTATAACCAGACGTGTGCCAAATTTTTGCTGTTGAAATAAATGTAAATTAGTGGCATTGCCAATATACACGGATTTTACACCTTTATTAATAGCGTCAAAGGCATTCTGTAGCTTCGGAATCATCCCATCACTGATAACGCCTTGTTCTTTATAGCCTTCAAATTGCTTAGCTGTAATTGTCTCTATAACCGAATTGTCGTCCATAACATCGGTCAACACTCCATTTTTCTCAAAACAGTAGATTAATGAGGTATCATACAATCCTGATAAGGAAGTGGATAATGCTGAGGCTATCGTATCCGCATTGGTATTTAACAACTGTCCGTTACCGTTATGAGTAATCGCAGAAAAAACTGGAGTAAATCCAGCCTCCAAAAATTTCTTAATGGCTAGGGTATTCACTGAATCGGCTAAAATATCCCCCACAAAACCGTAATCAATTTCGCGCACAGGGCGTTTTACTGATTTAATTACATTTCCATCAGCCCCACTAAGGCCTATCGCATCGCACTGATACTTTTGTAGACTGGCTACGATGCTTTTATTCGTCAACCCAGCATACACCATAGTAACAACGTCCAGCATCCCCTTATCAGTAACCCTTCTTCCTTCGACCAATTTAGCTTCGATTCCCAACCTAGAACCTAGGCGAGTGGCAATTTTTCCGCCACCATGTACCAAAATCTTTTTACCTGGTATAGCGGCAAATTTCTCTAAAAAAGCCTCTAACTGAATATCATCATCAATTACATTGCCTCCTATCTTAATAATATTCAATGTACTATTCGACATAGTTTAATTTAAAAGTCAAAAACTAAAAACAGCTGTCCGCGTTTGGTTATTTTTCCAAACTTTCCAACATCCGCTTCAAAACAACTTGGGCGGCCCATACCCGATTACTTGCCTCTTTAATCACTAAGGAATTTGGTCCATCTAATATTTCCGATGACAATTCCAAATCTCGGCGAACGGGTAGACAGTGCATAACCTTTGCGTCGTTTGTCAATGACAGCTTCTGATTATTCATCATCCAGTCTTCCGAAACCGGGTATACCTCACCATATTCCTTATAGGAAGACCAATTCTTAACGTATACAAAATCTACTCCTGAAAGCGCTTCATTCAGATTATTTGTAATCGTGGCACCTTTGGTAAAATCCTCGGACAGCTCATAACCAGCAGGATGTGCTACGGTAAATTCTACTAGGCCTTGTTCCTGGGCCTTGCTCATCCACTCGGCGAAGGAGTTAGGCACAGCTTGTGGCAATGCTTTGACATGTGGAGCCCAAGCTAGAACAACCTTAGGTTTATCGACCTGCTTATGCTCCGTAATTGTTATAAGGTCTGTCAGACTCTGCAAGGGGTGCCTCGTAGCACTCTCCAATGAAACTACAGGAACACCACAAAACTTGATAAACTTATTGAACAGGTCTTCATTATAGTCTGCTTCTTTATCCTTCAAAGAAGGGAAACTACGCAAGCCTAAAATATCGCAATATTCTCCCATTACAGCAGCTGCCTCGCGTATATGCTCTACAGTAGTTCCATTCATAACAACACCATCCTGGGTCTCTAGAGCCCATCCGTCCTTGTCCATATTCATCACCATCACATTCATACCTAGATTCATTGCTGCCTTCTGGGTACTAAGACGCGTACGGAGACTCGGATTCAAAAACACCAAGCCTAAGGTTTTATATTTACCTAACGATTCATTAGCATTAGGATTAGCCTTTAGTTGAAGTGCTTCTTGTACAACCTCTTCTAGGCTATCGACGTCTTCAACGGAAAAAAACTTCTTCATCTTCTAAAAATAATTATTATTACGAAAAGTCCCTAACTATGCCTCTTTCAATCTTACATCCAAGGCTTCTAAAAACCTGTCGGCAATCGCTTTGTCTATATTCAGAGCCGGAAGAATCCGGATAACATTAGGCTTTGCTTCTCCTGTAAAAATACGATTCTTGGTTAGCAAATCCTTCTTCACATTAGATAGCTCGACAGGAAGGTCGATTCCGATCATAAGCCCTCTACCTCTCACTTCGTTAACTTTATCGAATCCTTTTAATTCGGAAATCAAGTATTCACCCACCACGCGTGCGTTATCCATTAGACTCTCTGTTTGGAAGATTTCCAGAACAGAGACGGCTGCTGCACAAGCTAAATGGTTTCCGCCGAAGGTTGTTCCCAACAAGCCATAAGAAGCTTTATATTTGGGAGAAATACTAATCGCACCTATAGGAAATCCATTTCCCATTCCCTTGGCCATCGTATAGATATCCGCGTTGACATCCGCGTAGTCATGCGAATAAAAGATACCCGTTCTTCCGTAACCACACTGTACTGAATCAGCGATAAATGTAGCTCCATACTCGTCACATAATTGTCTGATCAGCCGCAAAAACGAAACAGAAGCTTCACGTATACCACCAACACCTTGTATACCTTCTATTATGACAGCCGCAATCTCCTCTCCATAGTCGGAAAACGCTGCGGACAATGCCTCCTCATCATTAAAGGGTAAGAAAACAGCATTATCTGTTTGATTCACTGGGGCTACAATACCTGGATTATCTGTAACTGCTACAGCCAATGATGTACGTCCATGAAAAGCTTTAGAAAACGAAATTACTTTTTTCCTCCCAGTATGAAAAGAAGCGAGTTTCAAGGCATTTTCGTTAGCCTCTGCTCCCGAATTACACAAAAACAAAGCGTAATCTTCCTTCCCAGAAACCTCCCCCAGCAACTTCGCTAATCTCTTCTGAATCGGAATTTCGATAGAATTGGAATAAAAACCAATTTCGTTAAGTTGCGATGTAATCGAATGAACATAATGCGGATGCGTATGCCCTACCGAAATGACTGCATGACCTCCATACAAGTCTAAATACTCGTTACCTTCAGCATCCCAAACAGCTGAGCCTTTGGCTCTCACGATATTAATTGGGTTGACAGGGTAAACATCAAACAAATCCATGAGCCTGATATTATTTAAGGTTGATAAAAAACTGTGTACAAATATAGTTAAGACATACTTAATACACTATGAAAAAACAGTTTAAAATATTCGAAAAAAAAGAACAAAAAAAGCCTATCATCAGCGATGATAGGCTTTCATATCTAGAAGATAAAAAATTAGTCTTTTTTCTCTTCTGTAGCAGGAGCTTCTTCAGTAGTAGCAGCTTCTTCAGCTTTTACTTCTTCAACAGCAGTTTCTACTACCTCTGTGCCTTCAGCGCCTTTTTTCTTAGCACCACCGCGGCGACGAGTAGTTTTCTTCTCAGCTTTAGCTTCTTTGCCATAGACTTCGTTGTAATCTACCAACTCGATGAAAGCCATCTCAGCGTTATCGCCTAAACGGTTTTCCATCTTAATGATACGAGTATAACCTCCTGGACGTGTAGCTACTTTCTCAGATACTTCACGGAACAAAATAGTTACCGCTTCTTTATCTTTCAAATAAGCAAATACAGTACGACGAGAGTGTGTTGTATCGTTTTTAGATTTTGTAATCAAGGGCTCAACGTAAGTACGTAATGCTTTAGCTTTCGCTAAAGTAGTAGTGATACGTTTGTGTTTGATTAATGAAGTCGCCATATTAGCTAACATCGCCTTACGGTGACTGTCAGTGCGGCCTAAGTGATTTACTTTTTTTCCGTGTCTCATTTTCTTAGTGTTTTTTCGTGCGTACCGTCCTTCGTCAGAGCAGCGAGTAAAGACTGAGGTTCAAGGACTTTATTTTAATTTAAAATTCGGTCCTTTATTCTGCTACTGGGTTCTTTGCTCACGACAAGGGGAATTACGCAACAGGTCGCTTTATTTTAATTTATTATTATTCTTCGTCTAGTTTAAACTTCGACAAGTTCATTCCGAATGATAAACCTTTCGATTTAACCAATTCTTGAATTTCACTTAAAGATTTTTTACCGAAGTTACGGAACTTCAACATATCAGCTACGTCGTAAGTTACTAACTCAGCCAAAGTACGAATATCCGCCGCTTTCAAACAGTTCAATGCACGTACTGAAAGATCTAAGTCTACTAACTCTGTTTTCAAGACCTTACGCATATGTAAGATTTCTTCGTCAACAACTTTAGTTTCTTCTTTAGCTTGAGACTCCAACAACATGTTCTCATCAGAGAACAACATAAAGTGTTGTATAAGAATACGAGCAGCTTCTTTCAAAGCGTCTTCTGGGTGAATCGAACCATCTGTAGAAATATCCAACAACAATTTCTCGTAGTCAGTTTTTTGTTCTACACGGTAGTTTTCAATAGTATATTTGACATTCTTAATCGGAGTGTAGATAGAATCTATAGCGATTAGCCCTACAGGTCCATCAACTACTTTATTCTCTTCTGCATTTACGTAACCGCGTCCCTTAGCAACAGACAACTCTACTTCAATAGTAACAGAGCTCTCCATATTACAGATTACGAAGTCTGGATTCAATACAGTAAAGTTGTTAGAAAACTTAGTTATATCACCAGCTTTGAATTGTTCTTGACCATTGATAACTACAAAAATCTTCTCGCTGTCACCTTGTTCACCTGTTTTTTGAAAACGAACTTGTTTCAAGTTAAGGATAATCTCAGTTACGTCTTCTGCTACACCTTTAATCGTAGAGAATTCGTGTGACACGCCCGAAAATCTTACCGACGTAATTGCATATCCTTCTAGAGAGGACAATAAAATACGGCGTAAAGCATTACCAATAGTAACACCAAAACCTGGCTCTAATGGACGAAATTCGAAAGTACCATCAAAATCTGTAGATTTTTGCATGATAACTTTATCCGGTCTTTGAAATGCTAAAATTGCCATTTATAATATTTTAATATTTTTCAACAATGTGTATCTTAACGGCATATGCATAACTCCTTTATCGTGAAAGGAATTATGCATAGCTATTAATTATTATTTAGAGTACAACTCTACGATTAAGTTCTCTTTAATATTCTCAGGAATATCAGCACGCTCTGGGTATGTTAGGAACTTACCTGTCAATCCTTTAGCGTCCCACTCTAACCAACCGTATTTGTTGATTGTTCTTCCTGCTACAGAATTAGAGATAGCCTCTAAAGCTTGTGAGCGCTCACGAACCGCGATGACATCACCTGGACGAATGCTATATGATGGAATGTTAACGACATTACCGTTAACAGTAATATGCTTGTGTGAAACTAACTGACGAGCAGCAGCACGAGTAGTTGCGATACCTAAACGGTATACTACGTTATCCAAACGAGCTTCTAATAATTTCAAGAAGTTCTCACCTGTAATACCTTGCTTTGCAGCTGCTTTAACGAATAGGTTAGAGAACTGACGCTCTAAAACACCATAAGTATATTTAGCTTTTTGTTTTTCTAACAACTGAATAGCGTATTCAGATTGCTTTCCTCTTCTTTTAGATGGACCATGTTGTCCAGGAGGATAATTCTTTTTTTCTAATGCTTTATCAGGGCCAAAAATTGGTTCTCTGAATTTACGTGCAATTTTGGACTTAGGTCCTGTATATCTTGCCATTTCTTTCTCTGTTTGAAGTATCTATCAGCCTTTAACTGATGAATCTTAATCTTAAACAATAATATTATTAAACTCTTCTACGTTTTGGAGGACGACAACCGTTGTGAGGAAGTGGAGTAATATCCTTGATAGTAGTTACATCAATTCCCACAGTTTGTAAAGTACGGATAGCAGACTCACGTCCAGCACCTGGTCCTTTAACGAAAACCTCAACTTTGCGCAATCCTAAATCGTGAGCAACTTTACCACAGTCACTTGCTGCTTGTCCTGCTGCATATGGAGTGTTCTTTTTAGAACCTCTAAAGCCCATTTTACCAGCCGACGACCATGAGATAGTTTGACCAGAATTATTAGTCAAAGTGATAATAATGTTATTAAAAGTAGCATTGATGTGAGCTTGACCAACAGGCTCAATTACAACGATACGTTTTTTTGCGACTTTTTTGCTTTTAGCCATTTCTTACTTGTTATTTAGTAGCTTTTTTCTTGTTTGCAACTGTTTTACGTTTTCCTTTACGGGTACGTGAGTTGTTTTTTGTACGTTGACCACGAACTGGTAAATGCTTACGGTGACGTAAACCACGGTAACAACCAATATCCATCAAACGTTTGATGTTCAATTGAACCTCTGAACGCAAAGCACCTTCTACTTTGATTTCGTCATTAATAATTGTACGAATAGCAGCCAATTGATCATCGTTCCACTCGGAAACTTTAACATCCTGACTAATACCTGCTTTATCTAAGATATAAGCGGCAGTCGCACTACCAATACCAAAAATGTAGGTAAGGCCGATAACTCCTCTTTTGTTTTTAGGTAAATCTATACCTGAGATCCTTGCCATATAATATTTTAAGCGATTTTGTTAATTAATTATCCCTGACGTTGTTTGAATTTAGGGTTCTTTTTGTTGATTACAAAAATCTTTCCTTTACGACGGATGATCTTACAATCCGCGCTACGTTTTTTTACTGATGCTCTTACTTTCATTTTACTAAATTATTAAGCTCTTCGCAGAGCAATACCTTATTTATAACGATATGTTATCCTTCCTTTAGTCAAATCATAAGGAGACATTTCCAACTTAACCTTGTCTCCAGGTAAAATCTTGATATAATGCATCCGCATTTTACCAGAAATATGAGCAATAATTTCGTGCCCATTCTCTAATTCTACCCTAAACATAGCATTAGATAATGCTTCTTTGATAACACCGTCTTGTTCTATCGAGGCTTGTTTAGCCATATATCAATTACTTATTAACGTTTTATAGCCTGCACCAACAGGAGTGCAAAGATAAATAAAAATATTGAAACCCAACTACTTTTTATTCAAAACTTTCTCTACCTCATCAAAATTCAACAAGACATCTGGCTGTCCCTTTCGTATAGCAACCATCTGTTCAAAATGTGCAGACAGCTTACCATCGATTGTACTTACAGTCCATCCGTCTTCCCAAAAACGGACTCCACTTTTCCCGGCATTAATCATTGGTTCAATACAAATCACCAATCCCGGTTCTAATTTAGGTCCCGAACCACGCTTTCCATAGTTAGGCACTTCAGGTTTCTCATGCAAATGCAATCCGACTCCATGCCCTACCAACTCCCTTACAATTCCAAAATTATAAGGTTGCACGTATTCTTGAATCGCAGATGAAATATCTCCAACTCGCTTGCCAGCCACAGCTTGCTCCACGCCTTTGTACAAAGATGCTTTTGTCACATCCAACAATTGCTGAGCTTCAGCCGAGACCTCACCTATTCCAAATGTGTACGCAGAATCAGAAATGAAGCCTTTTAGGTTAACACCTCCATCGACGGATACCAAATCTCCATCCTTAATCTCGTAGTTGCTAGGAAACCCGTGAACTATTTGATCATTTACAGAAATACATAGGGAATAAGGGAAACCATGATAATTCAAAAATGCTGGTGTACCACCATTGTCATGAATAAAATCATAAGCCAACTTGTCTAATGACAACGTTGTTATCCCGGGCTTTATAACTTTAGCGATTTCGGCAAGTAAATGCGAGAGTACATTTGCAGACTCTCGCACTTGCTCGATTTGTTCCTCTGTTTTATAAATTACTTTAGACATCTAAAGATATTAAATAGCAGATTGATCATATCCTTCAACACCAGTAGCTGAACGACCTTTAACTCTTCCTGTCTTCATTAAGCCATCGTAATGGCGCATTAACAAATGTGACTCGATTTGTTGAAGGGTATCCAATACCACACCTACTAGAATCAATAGTGAAGTACCGCCATAAAAATGTGCAAACTGGTTGTTAACACCTGCAGCACTTGCTATAGCTGGCATAATAGCAATGATTGCTAAAAATACTGCACCAGGGAAAGTAATACGAGAAATGACATTATCTATAAATAGATTAGTATCATATCCCGGTTTAATCCCAGGTACAAATCCCCCGTTCTTCTTCATGTCTTCTGACATCTGTTGCGGATTTACCATAATAGCGGTATAAAAGAACGTGAATGCAATAATCAATACTGCAAACGTCACATTGTACGCTACCGAAGTAAAATTAGTCAATGATGTTAGAAAATCAGATTGAAGATTCGGGAAGAACTGCGCCAATGACATTGGTAAAAACATTATCGCCTGCGCGAAGATAATTGGCATTACACCTGCAGCATTCACCTTTAAAGGGATATACTGACGTACGCCACCTACCTGCTTATTTCCAACAATCTTTTTCGCATACTGAACCGGAATTTTGCGTACCCCTTGAACGATCAAAATAGTAAAGATCACAATGAAGAATAACGCGATACCCTCGATCAAGATAGGGATGATACCACCACCGCTTGGACTCATTCTTGATGCCCATTCAGCAACTGCCCCTCCAGGCAATTGTGCGATAATACCCGCCATAATGATTAA
The DNA here is from genome assembly GCA_040395455.1 of Sphingobacterium yanglingense. Classification (GTDB taxonomy): domain Bacteria; phylum Bacteroidota; class Bacteroidia; order Sphingobacteriales; family Sphingobacteriaceae; genus Sphingobacterium; species Sphingobacterium yanglingense_A. The sequence goes on from JBEBQJ010000052.1 coordinate 24,193, forward strand.
AGAAATACCATTTCCGATACCTTTATCGGTGATTTTCTCACCCAACCACATCACAAACAACGTACCCGCAGTCAAAACAATAGCAGCAAGAACAGTGAACATAGGGTCTGCAATAGTTTTTGCAGCTGGTTCAATTTGAGTTTTCACGTAAGCTACAGCTTGCACTAATGTGATCGCCAACGTCAGATAACGAGTTATCTGCGTCATTTTCTTACGGCCAGACTCACCTTCTTTTTGCATTTTCTGAAATGCAGGAACAGCAATCCCCAATAATTGTACAACGATTGATGCAGAAATATAAGGCATTACACCTAAAGCAAAGATAGCCGAACGAGAGAAAGACCCCCCAGCAAACATATCCAAAAGTCCAAGAAGACCTTCTTTTTGCCCTGTAGCTAATGCATCTGGATTAACACCTGGCAATACCACGTGACATCCAATACGATAAATAAGAAGAAATAATAACGTATTGATAATACGATTACGTAAATCTTCAATTTTCCATATATTGGTTAAGGTTGTGATTAGTTTCTTCATGTATTAAAGTTTTACGATGGAACCGCCTGCAGCTTCGATAGCTTTCTGAGCTGAAGCTGAAAAAGCATGTGCTTTAACTTCAACTTTAGCACTGAACTCTCCACGGCCTAAAACTTTTACTAAGTCATTTTTAGAAACTAAACCATGCTCTTTCAATGTATCGAAATCAACTACCGTAAGGTTGTATTTTTCTACTAAGCTTTGTAAAACGTCTAAGTTTATACCATTGTATTCAACACGGTTTGCGTTTTTGAAACCAAACTTAGGTACGCGACGTTGCAAAGGCATCTGACCACCTTCGAAACCGATTTTAGTAGAGTGTCCTGAACGAGATCCAGCACCTTTGTGACCGCGAGTAGATGTACCTCCACGACCGGAACCTTGACCACGACCTATACGTTTTCTGCTTTTTGTTGAACCAACTGCTGGTCTTAAATTACTTAAGTTCATTTTAAACTAAGATTATGTTGCGCCTTCGCTTTCACTAAACAGGTCACAACGATTAACAATTAAATTATAAACAACTAATGGAAAGAACCGAAATTCTTTCCATAGTGTTATTTTAGATAGTCTCAATAGCTACTAAGTGGTTCACTTTACGAACCATACCGATAATAGCCGGTGTAGCCTCTACTTCTACTGAGTGGTTGATCTTTCTCAGACCCAAAGCCTCAATAGTTTTCTTTTGGCGCTCGCTTCTGTCGATAACGCTCTTTATCTGGGTGATTTTAATTTTTGCCATGATAATTAACCGTTAAATACTTTATTTAAATCGACGCCGCGGTGTTGAGCCACTGTATATGCGTCGCGCATATTAGCTAAAGCATCAATTGTTGCTTTTACCACGTTGTGCGGGTTAGATGATCCTAAAGATTTTGCTAATACATCTTTGATACCAGCAGACTCCAATACTGCACGCATCGCACCACCTGCCAATACTCCTGTACCATCTACAGCTGGTTTGATTAATACCGAACCACCTGAAAACTTACCGTATTGCTCATGAGGAACAGTACCTTTGATAATAGGAACTTTTACCAAATTTTTCTTTGCATCATCGATACCTTTAGTGATAGCCTCAGTTACCTCTTTAGCTTTTCCTAAACCGAAACCAACGATTCCGTTTTCGTCACCAACTACTACGATAGCAGAAAAACTGAAAGTACGACCACCTTTAGTTACCTTCGCTACACGTTGGATGCTTACTAAGCGATCTTTTAATTCAATCTCGCTTGATTTTACTCTTTTAATATTGCTTAATGCCATTTTTTCTATCAATTAAAAGTCTAAACCGCCTTCGCGAGCACCTTCTGCCAATGATTTCACACGGCCGTGATACAAGTACCCATTACGGTCAAAAACTACTTTACTAATACCTGCTGCTACTGCTTTCTCAGCAACTAATTTACCAACAGCTTTAGATTGCTCTACTTTATTGCCTGCTGCTACAAAATCCTTTGACAAGCTAGAAGCTGAAGCCAAAGTTTTACCTGTAGTATCGTCAATAATTTGAGCATAGATACCTTTATTTGATCTGAAAACAGACAAACGAGGACGCTCAGTTGATCCAGCCAGGTGTTTTCTTATTCCCTTTTTGATTCGCTCTCTGCGAGTTGTTTTAATTCCTGCCATGGTTATTATTTTTTAGCTGATTTACCTGCTTTTCTTCTTAATACTTCACCTACAAACTTAACACCTTTACCCTTATAAGGCTCTGGTTTACGGAAGCTGCGGATTTTCGCGGCTACTTGTCCGATTAATTGTTTGTCAGTTGATTCCAAAGTAATAGTAGGGTTTTTACCCTTCTCAGCAGTTGTTGTAACTTTAACTTCCTGTGGCAATACGAAAACAATCGGGTGAGAGAAACCTAGGGTCAACTCCAATGTGTTACCGTTGTTAGCAGCACGGTAACCGACACCGACTAACTCTTGTGTAGTTTTGTAACCTTCTGTTACACCGATAACCATATTCTGGATCAATGCGCGGTACAACCCGTGTAATGCTTTGTGTTTTTTCTGCTCAGTAGGACGAGATACGATGATATTACCGTCTTCTTCTTTAACAGTGATGTCGCTATCTACTTTCTGAGTTAATTCACCTTTAGGACCTTTTACTGTTAACAGATTCTTGTCTGATACAGAAATCGATACTCCCGAAGGAATAGCGATAGGTGCTTTTCCAATTCTTGACATGTCTTTGTGTGTTTTTTCCTAGATTAATAAACGTAACATAAAACTTCACCACCAACATTCTGTAGGCGGGCTTCTTTGTCTGTCATTACTCCTTTAGAAGTTGACAAAACAGCAATTCCCAAACCGTTCAAAACGCGAGGCATGTTTTCAACACTTGCATACTTTCTTAAACCAGGTTTACTCACACGTGTCAATGTGCGAA
>JBEBQJ010000053.1:0-26618 GCA_040395455.1 Sphingobacterium yanglingense
CGAACTAATTTCCATTGGCTTATATATGCTATTGATGATAGCAATAGGAATTTATTCCTGGCGTAAGTCGACAAGTAGCTCCGATGAATTTTTAATTGGAGGGCGAAAGATGGGGGCGGTAGTTACGGCCTTATCAGCAGGAGCTGCTGATATGAGTGGCTGGTTACTAATGGGCTTGCCGGGTGCCATGTATCTTTCGGGGCTTTCCAGCGCATGGATAGCAATCGGGCTGACTACAGGTGCTTTTTTAAATTACTTGATCGTAGCACCTCGATTACGGGTGTATACAGAAGTCGCCAATAATGCAATCACACTACCCGTTTATTTTGAAAATCGCTTTAGGGATAAAACTCAGTTGCTGAAGATTGTTTCTTCTATTCTTATCCTAGTGTTTTTTACCTTGTATACCTCAGCCGGAATGGTTTCTGGAGGACGGCTTTTTGAGTCGGCTTTCGGAATTGATTATTACACGGGGCTGTTTGTTACGACTTCTGTCGTGGTTCTCTATACCTTTTTAGGTGGTTTTCTAGCGGTAAGCTTGACGGATTTTGTGCAAGGAACTATTATGGTTACTGCGTTGGTAATTATTCCTATTGTTGTGGTTTCTCAGGTAGGAGGATTAGGGACTACTTTGGAGATTATTGAGACAAAGGGTGGGCATTATCTCGATCTTTTAGAAGGGACGACCGCGGTTTCTGTAGCGTCCCTATTGGCTTGGGGATTAGGATACTGTGGCCAACCTCATATTCTTGTTCGGTTTATGGCTATTGATAATATTAAGGATCTGACTAAAGCGAGACGTATAGGAATCAGTTGGATGATATTTACGGTTGGTGGAGCGATGTTGGTAGGTCTATTTGGTATAGCTTATCTTTATCAGTTTGATCAGAGCCGAATGCTTGCATTCGACGGCTCCAAGGAAATGGCCGAAACGATCTTTATACATTTGTCCCGGGTACTTTTCCATCCATTGATAGGAGGGTTTCTGTTATCTGCTATTTTAGCAGCAGTGATGAGTACAATCTCCTCGCAGCTCTTGGTCACGTCGAGCTCGATGACCGAAGATATCTACAAGGCTTTTTTTAACAAGAATGCTTCTGCGAAGAATATGCTGCTCATGAGTCGACTGTCTGTGCTTATAGTAGCTATAGTAGCGCTATTATTATCCCTGAATCCACAGGATAGCATTCTGAACCTTGTAGGGAACGCCTGGGCCGGTTTTGGTGCCGCATTTGGACCTTTGATTGTATTATCTTTGCTATGGAAACGTACAACAGCACTTGCGGGCTTGCTAGGTATGTTAGTAGGGGGAGTTGTAGTATTGTTATGGGTATATGTGCCTCATAGTTATAAGGCAGTTTATGAAATTATACCAGGATTTCTTCTCAGCTTTTTAACTATAATTGCTGTTTCTTTATTCGATAAACCGGTAACAAAGGAAGTGCAAGATGAATTTGATCAGGTCAAAACAATCGTTCAGTCTTAAAAAAGGGAGCTTACAATAAGCTCCCTTTTTTATAGTGTCGAAAACTTGATGCGACTCGGTTTTGACTGATCGAAATAGATACGATGTGTATTTTTGATATAGTCTTCAGCTTTGGCTTTATAGATATCCATAAACTGATTCGGATTACGATCGGCCAAAGGAAACCAACTGTGTTGAATCTGTACCATAATCTTATGTCCCTTTTTAAAGGTATGTGCAACATCAGGGAGGTTGACTTTTACATTGGTTACCTGGGTCGGAACAAATGGTTCAGGTACACTAAAACTGTTTCTAAACTTACCTCGTAGAATTTCTCCGCGAACAAGCATTTGATAGTTTTGCATCACGGTCTCCTTGTTGATGGCTGAAATAGCAGCTGAGCTATCAGGGTATACATCGATTATTTTTACAATAAAATCTGCATCGGTACCCGTCATTGATATATGGAGATCCGCCAGTATTGGTCCAGCCATAGTTATATCGTCAGATAGAACTTCGGTTTCAAACACCATGACATCTGGTCTATTCGCAGCAAAGCGTTGATCAGCTATCATGTATTCTCGGGTACGGTTAGTGATTATTCCGTCCTGGGAAGGAACGGGCTTCTGGGGGTCACTGACATATTCAACGTACTTGTTTTGCTCTTGATTCGGAGTCTGGGTTAGTTTGTTGTTTTCGTTGAGATAGAGGGACTGTTCTTTGCCCGCTTGCGGAGGCCACTGTTCAAAAGTTTTCCACTCGTTGCTTCCGGTGACGAAAATATTAGCTTCTGCTGGGTTGAAATTCCCTTTTCCTTTTAGGTAGTACTCAAAGAATGGTAGTTCAAATGTCTCTTGATAGTAGGTACTTGTGCTTTGATTGAACCTAATATCTCCAAAAGAATCCCCTTTGCCCCGGACCCAGCCGCCATGAAACCAAGGGCCCATAACGAGAATGTTGTTGTTGTTTGGGTTTCGTCGTTCAATCTGTTTATAGGTTTCAAATGCGCCATAAGTGTCTTCGGCATCAAAAAGGCCACCTACGACCATGACCGCTGGTTTTACGGCATTTAGATGATGCGTGATCGTACGGTTTGTCCAGAATGTGTCCAGCGTACTATGCTTAGCCAGATTATCCCAGAATTTAACGGTGTGATTCAAGTATTTTGACTTTAACTCCCCTAGTGTAGGGTGGTCAAGAAAGAACTTATACCAGTCTTTGGATTCTAGGTTGAATCCTTTTGGACCGTTTTCATTGGTAATAGGTTGTGGACGAGGGGCATCAAACGTATACATAAAACGGAAAGCATCAATAAGAAATAGAGCACCTCCATGGTGAAAATCATCTCCGATAAACCAGTCGGTTACAGGAGCCTGTGGGGATACCGCTTTAAGAGCTGGATGGGAGCCAATCAAGGAAGTTGTAGCGTAAAATCCAGGATATGAGATTCCATACATTCCTACTTTTCCATTGTTGTTCTTGATGTTTTTAATCAACCAGTCTATCGTATCATAGGTATCTGTGCTCTCGTCGATTTGGAGTTTGTTTTCCTTGGTTCTGGTAGGTCTAATGTCTTCAAAGGTGCCTTCGCTCATCCATTTGCCTCGTACATCTTGATAAACAAAAATATAGGAAGCGATAGCCATTTTGTCGAAGTTGCCCAAGCTGTTTTTATATTTGTCCTGTCCATAGGGAGCTACGGTGTAAGGAGTCCTGTTTAGTAAAATAGGATGTTTATTAGTTTTGTCTTTAGGGATATAGATTGCCGTGAAAAGTTTAGTTCCATCTCGCATGGGGATGTACTCTTCAATCTTGTCGTAATGTGCTCTGATATAAGCCTCGTTTACCTCTTGGGCGAGGAGATGAGCAGTAATAAGCGGAAAAAATAAAAGTAGCAGTAGGAGTCTTTTCATGGTGACAGTGTTCTAATTAGGATTCAATATAAGTATTTATACTATTTTTTCTAAATTAGAGAAAACAAAATTTGAAATATTATGAGTTTGAAACAAGGCTTTTTGATTGAGTTAGAGAGAGAAACAGAGAATACAAGACGTATTGTTGGCCGGTTAAAGGATGAGCATCTTGATTGGCGGCCGCATGCCAAATCGATGACAGCAGGTGAGTTGGCTGCCCACGTCGTCGAGTTACACAATTGGGTACACAAGGCTTTGGGGCAAAGTGAGTTTGATTTTAAAAGACATTTTACGCCATTTAAGCCAATAAATACGAATGAAATTCGAGAAGTACTAGATCAGGGCTACGCTAAGAATGTCGAGATGATCAATAAGTTGACAGATGAAGATTGGTCGTCGATGTGGAAGCTATGTGCTGGTGATCATATCATTGTAGAGATGCCTAAAGTTGGAGCTATGCGTTTTATCATACAGAACCATCTTATCCATCATAGAGGACAATTGTCGCTCTACTTACGACTAATGGATATTCCTGTACCGGGCATCTATGGTCCTTCAGCGGATGACTTGAGCAACGGCTAATAAAAAAGGCCTCTTAATTTTAAGAAGCCTTTTTTATATATCAAAATTACGGTAGCTTATTTAGCTAATTCTTCCGCAATAGCTTTTCCGATTTCTGCTGGAGATTCTACAACACGAATACCACACTCGCGCATGATTTTCATTTTTGCTTCTGCTGTATCATCTGCACCACCTACGATAGCACCAGCGTGTCCCATACGGCGTCCCGGAGGCGCTGTTTGACCTGCGATAAAACCAACAACTGGCTTAGTACCATTTTCTTTGATCCAATGTGCTGCTTCAGCTTCCATTCCACCACCGATTTCACCGATCATGATGATTGCTTCAGTCTCAGGGTCATTCATTAATAACTCAACAGCTTCTTTTGTAGTTGTTCCAATGATTGGGTCACCACCGATTCCGATAGCTGTAGTGATACCTAAGCCTGCTTTTACTGTTTGGTCTACTGCTTCGTATGTTAAAGTTCCTGATTTAGAAACGACACCTACTTTACCTTTTTTGAAGATAAATCCAGGCATGATACCGATTTTAGCTTCTTCTGCTGTGATGATACCAGGACAGTTAGGGCCGATCAAACGAGAGTTTTTGTCGCTCAAGTATGATTTTACTTGAATCATATCTTTCGTAGGAATACCTTCAGTAATACAAACGATTAAAGCAATTCCTGCTGCTGCTGCTTCCATAATAGCATCTGCTGCAAATGCAGGAGGTACAAAAATGATGGAAACATTGGCACCAGTAGCATCTACTGCATCTTGTACGGTGTTGAATACAGGACGGTCCAAGTGAGATTGACCACCTTTACCTGGTGTAACACCACCTACTAACTGAGTACCATATTCAATCATTTGAGAAGCATGGTAAGTACCTTCTGTTCCAGTAAATCCTTGAACGATAACTTTTGAATCTTTATTTACTAATACACTCATTGTTCTATTTTTTTGCAGAGCAAATCTACTATTTTGTAATGACTTCCCGAAATAAAGGACGTGCTAATCCACTTTTTTATAAGAATATTTCATCTTGGTGAGCAAATCCCAAGATACTACACCTACGGTAACCGACACATTGAAGGAATGCTTAGTGCCAAATTGAGGGACTTCGATGCAGCCATCTACATGTGGCAACAACTGTTCGTCGACGCCATGGACTTCATTCCCAAAAATTAAGGCATATTTTTCGTGTTCAGATACCGTAAAGTCTGGAAGTGATATTGAATTTGAAACTTGTTCTATGGCATATACTTTATAGCCTTCATCTTTAAGGGATTGTATCGCCTCTAGATTGCTTTGGAAATGTTTCCACTCCACAGATTGTGTAGCGCCAAGTGCTGTTTTTTCAATTTCCCGGTGAGGAGGACAGGCTGTAATACCGCAAAGTATAATTTTCTCCAATGCGAAACCGTCTGCTGTTCTAAAGGTAGAGCCTACATTATGCATGCTGCGGACGTTGTCCAGAACCAAGACGATAGGTGTTTTCTCTTGTGCTTTGAAGGCCGTTATATCAGTACGGTTCAATTGATCCATTGATAGTTTTTGCATGCTCAAAATTAAGGAGTATAATGTGAAAAATGAAGCGCTCTGATAACATTATCTCCTGTTCGTCTCAGAAGGGTAAATAAAACTTTAAAATAGATTTTGAATATTGAATAATACTGGTTATTTTTGCAATCCGAATTTAGTATAAAAAAGTATATAATAAAATATAGCTAAGAGAAATGGCAAATCATAAATCAGCGATTAAAAGAATTAGAGCTAACGCTGCGAAGCGTTTAAGAAACCGTTACCAAGCGAAAACTACTCGTAACGCGATTAAAAAATTACGTACTACAACTTCTGCTGAAGAAGCTAAAGCGTTATTACCACGCGTAGTTTCTATGCTAGATCGTTTGGCTAAGAAAAATGTTATCCACAAGAAAAAAGCTTCAAATAACAAATCTAAGTTGACAAAATTTGTTAACAAGTTAGCGTAATCTTTTTTAGTAATAATATAAAAAAGGATGCCAAAAGCATCCTTTTTTTATTTCGACAAACTTTGGTCTAATTGCTATCCTTCATTTTAAGGATAGTGTTTGTTATGGTTTCTAGCGCAGCTGGATTATCTTTATAGCGCTCTAAGTCATATAACTCTACTTTTCTAAAATCAATAGGATGACTTTCCGATTGCAGGTAGATGTATCCTGATTTTAGCAATTGTCCATCTTTTTTCTGTGTCTCGTCATGTCCGCTGACATTCCCCCCTCCGATTTGAGGCTTGGTGTATTCTAGAACAGTTGCTCCTTCCAGTACATGTCTTATCAAGGAATCGCCTAATACAACAAAGTCGGCTGTAACCCATTGGTCACCGTGGTATGTTTTTGATGTCGAACCCACACAATGTGGGGTATATAACTCATTGCGGTAGAATACATGCGTACCCGGGGTACAGAGATTAGAAGTAGTACGCTCTGAAGTCGGGGTAGTGTCTCCGCCTAAGAGTTGACCTTCTATAGAGATTGGAAAATCTTGATTTCTGAGCATGCTTTCAGGTAATTGCCCATGTAGCATAGCACCGCTATTGCGCCAGGCCCATCCTTCACCTCCTTTGGCTTGGTCTCCTACAAAACGGTACTCGACGCGTAATATATAGTAGCCAAATGGCTTGTTATAGGCTAGGTGCCCATATTGCTTGTTGAAATCGTCATAGCCATCGTACCGAACTTTCAAAAGACCGTCCTCCACGCGGAATGTGTTTTTGTAGTTTTCACCGACTTCATGAAAACGAATCTTTGCTGTCCAGTCATTGATGTCCTTCCCATTGAACAATTGTATAGGAGCAGGTACTTTTATAGCCTTATCTGCCTGTTTGTTTTGCGCATTACAGGATAGGAGCGTAGCCGAAGCAAACGCTATAGTCAAGAGATGTTTTAGGTTCATTGGATGAAGGTTAAATTAGAGCAATGTATTTTGATGTTTGACATAATCACTGGGTCTTATCCCGATTACCTTGTTAAAGGTATTACTAAAGGTCGGTAAGCTGCTATAGCCTACTCGGAGTGCCACTTCATTGACGCTTATTCTTTCATCTAATAGCAACCTTAGGGCAGTTAACATCCTAAGTATTGTATAGTATTGGATGAAAGACATATTGAGTTCTTTTTGGAAAAGACGGGCCAATGTACGCTCACTGATGTCAAATCGTTGTGAAAGTTCTTTGAAGCTCACATTTTCTGAAATATTCTGTTCCAAAAAAGAAACGATGTTTTTAAGTTTTTCGTGTTGAGGATAAGGAAGTGCTAAAGGGAGTTCCGATTGCGATAATTCTGGTAGAATTAGCTTGAATGCTTTGGCTATGGAGTACTTGGGCTCTTCAACAGGAAAAATGTTACCGTTCCAACGGTTGGTAAACATAATTAATTCAATCAGAAGATCATTGACTGGATATATGTTGATTTTATCAAAGAAGTCTGTGTCGGTTTCGTATTGGGGAAAATATAGATTTCTCATCACAACATGTGAAGAACTCGGATGTATACTGTGTTTAACACCAGAAGGAATCCAGATATAATGACGAGCAGGCAGAAAGTAAGACTTGTCTGAAGTCTTAAGGAATACGACCCCGCCTTCAGTGTATAAGAATTGTCCCTTTTTGTGCAGGTGCTCTTCGATATGATTATCGCCCATCAATGCGTGATGGCAATAGATACTATCGTCAAAAGCGTCCACATCAGTCATATAATATTTGTTCACATATTCCTTTTCCATAGCTTGTTGATTGAGGTATAAATTTCTTACTTTTTGCTTACAAAACCAAAAAGTAAGTGATAGCTTACTCGAAAAATGAAGCTAAAGTCTGAAATACGATATTGTCGGTAAATTGCTGTTGTTCTTAATAGCTTGCTTAATAGTGTTTTAAGGTTGATAGTGATTGGTTTTTAAGTTTTGTTTACCCTCTTTTTTGTTGATTACTAGTCTTTTATGTGGTTTTGGATAGGAATCAATAATTTACTGGCAGAATATAATAATTTAGCTCGATTTTTAATTTATAATATTGTAAATTGTTTGATTAATAGAAAGATATAAAAAGTCATATTTTGTAAATAATGAGTGTCGAAAGAATACGTTTAGAAACTTTACGTGATAAAGTGATGACTGCGGAGCAGGCTGCCTCGTTTATCCAGAATGGGATGGTCGTAGGTTCTAGTGGGTTTACAAAGGCAGGGGATAGTAAGGTCGTCTTACCTGCATTTGCCGAACGTGCGAAGAAAGAAAGTATAAAGATTACCTTGATGACAGGGGCTTCATTAGGACATGATACTGATGGTAAATTGGCCGAAGCTGGAGCTTTGAGTAAACGTATGCCTTTTCAGGTAGATCGCACATTACGAAATAAAATAAATGCTGGAGAGGTCTTGTTTATTGATCAGCACTTAAGTGAAAGTGCCGAACTGCTACATAATGAAAATCTACCTCCTGTTGATATTGCAATTATAGAGGTCGCTTACATCGACCGTGATGGGAGTATTGTGCCGACCACTTCTGTCGGTAATTCCGTGACATTTGCCGGGTTGGCAAAACAGGTAATCTTGGAGATCAATACTGCAGTTCCAGAAGAAGTATATGGCATCCATGATATTTATCAAGCGGAGAATTATCCCCATCGTAACGTAATTCCCATTGTCGCTCCGTGGAATAAAATCGGACGAAAGACAATTCCCTTAGACCCGAATAAAGTAATCGGTATTGTATTTACTGATATTACCGATAGTCCAGCAGATATCGCAGCTCCAGATGCAAAGACATCTTCAATAGCTCGTCATATTCTCGAATTTTTTGAAAACGAAGTAAAACTTGGCCATTTGACAGATCGCCTGCTTCCTATTCAAGCAGGGATAGGGAAGGTCGCCAATGCGGTATTGATGGGATTTAAAGATAGTAACTTCTATGACCTGACTATGTTCTCGGAGGTCTTGCAGGATAGTACTTTTGATCTTATTGATTCCGGAAAATTAAGTTTTGCTTCAGCGTCCTCGATTACAGTATCAAAAGATTGTTATCATCGTGTTTTTGATAACCTTCAACGTTATCGGGATAAGTTTGTACTCCGTCCACAGAATATATCCAATACACCGGGGCTTATCCGAAGACTGGGAGTTATCGCTATCAATACTGCGATTGAATTTGATATCTATGGAAATGTCAATTCAACGCATGTCTCAGGCACTAAGATTATGAATGGGATAGGAGGTTCTGGGGATTTTGCACGTAATGCCTACCTGAGTATATTTGTCACACAGGCAGCTTCCAAAGAAAATGCGATATCACATGTATTACCTATGGTGTCACATGTGGATCATACTGAGCACGACGTTGATATTCTAGTTACTGATATTGGGCTTGCCGATTTGCGGGGCTTGGCACCTCGAGAGCGAGCACAGCAAATCATTAATAATTGTGTGCACCCGGATTATAGGGAGGAATTGCAATCCTATTTTGATAGAGCCTGCGCCCGCGGAGGTCATACACCGCACTTGTTGGAAGAAGCATTTAGTTGGCATTTAAGATTGGGCCAGACTGGAACAATGAAAAAATAGAGAAAAGGCGTTAAGAGAGATAATCTGTTAACGCCTTTTTTTACTTGGTATAGCGGTGCCTACGTAAGTAAGCTTGAGAGAGACCTATTAGTATCAGGATGATTATGGGTAGAACAACATTGATCAGTTGCCATTTTAGCTTATTACTTTTAACCGTCGCCTGATCCAAGATACGGAGCTTGATTTCTCTGTTTCTAAGGGAGATTAGTCGTTCATCGTTCATCAAATAGTCCACCGAGTTTTCTAGAAATATCTTATTAGCATACTGTTGTTCCGTATAACGGTCCCAACCTAATGGATAAGGTGATTGATCTTTGCTGTTCACCTGGTTCATCAACCAGTCGCCATCTGCGATGACCATCATTCGGGCTTCCTCAGATATGTTCGATAGGTCTATAGCTTCAGTTGTGCCTATAGGCGTAGGTCTATTTTGGTAAATATAAGGGAAACGGCCACTCAAAAGAACAGCTACAGGCTTAGGTGTTGTCCTAAACTTGGCGGGGTCAGGCTGTTCTTCTACCATCTGCAAGGAAATCGGTCCAGGCGTATTGATAATCCGGCTGAAAGGAGAGGAATGCAGAAGGATTTCTTTTTTGATACCTGCTGCAGCAATGGTATCTATCGTACCGACAAACTCAGCACGTATTCCGTCTAGGTTTTTTAGAATGGCGTTATTGCCTGTAGGCATCAAAATTGGGAAAAAGTACCAAGGCACCATCTCTATTTGTGTCTGCCCACCGATGCTCCCTATAGAGAGCGGTATCTGCGCACAGTTTAAATCCGCCAGTATGTTGTAGTTTATACGTGCGCCATATAGAAATAGTTGGTCATCTAAGTTGAGTTCTCGACCTATTAGGGGTTGCGTACCGTTCTTTTTAAGATTATCCAAACTAGCATCGATCTGATCTATAGCCCAAATAACTGAACCACCATGTCGGACAAAATAGTCCAATTTGTACTTCTCGCTTTCGGAAAAAGCTGTTTGGGGTTTGGCTATGATCAGTAGTGAAATCTCCTTTAGATTGTTCAGTGGAATTGAATCGAGATGGAGTCTTCCTACCTGCCCAGAAGAACCCAAGGTCTGCATGGCATCATAGAGCTCCAAATCAGACGGCTCACCATGACCTTCGGTAAAAGCAATATAGGGTACTTTATCGATGTTCGATTTTGAAATAGCAGAAGTGAAGGCGTATTCTAGATTTTGAATAGAGTTATTGAGTACTTGCTCAGGTGTCTGTCCAGTTTTATTTTGCAGTAAGCTGACATTGATTTCATGGTCCCCCCGACTGATTATGGCGGACGGGAAAATCAGTTTTTGCGTAAACCCGTTTTCTGTCTTTACACTGAGATTGGTAGGGTAGAGCCCCCGGGCGATTAATGCTTCGGTATATTCTTTCTGCTCCTCCCGACTTCCTGCACCAGGATCAATAACATTGATTTTTAATTTGCCCTTTGAGTAAGATTTTAAATCATGTGCCATGTCAATAGCAGCTTGTCTTAGTCTTTTAAAGCCAGCGGGTAGGCTTCCATCTAGAAAGATGGTGATATAAGTCTCCTCTTTAAGGTCCGATACAATATCTTTTGATACCTCTGTCAGGGTAAAACGTCGGTCTGCAGTAAGATCTATTCTTCCAAAGGCCTGCAGGATTAGCGTTTGGTTCAGTACCGTGATTAGTATTAGAAAGCTTAGGTAGACTGTCAATGTTTTTTTTCGCGGTCTAAACTGACGACCTAGATGGCCAATTGACAGGAGAAGGAATAAAGCCTGCACACTTAGGAAATAGATTAAATCAGCGGCAGTTATAATCCCCCTACTTATGGAGTCGTAATGTACTAAAATCCCTATGTTTTTAACAAAGTCTTCGATAGGGAGGAAAAGGGTGAGTGTGCTCAGTGCATCAAATCCATAAAAGAACAAAAAGGAGAGGGAGATCGCTAATAAAAAGGCTATGATAGGATTGTTGGTCAGTGCGGAGCAGAATATGGATATCGCTACAAAAGTGGCGGCCAAGAACAGTAATCCGATATACGAGCCGATAATAGCTCCTATATCCATATTGCCGACAGGGTAAGCTAAGAAGTAGATGGTTACAGCGTAGACAATGGTAGGGAGTATGGCTAGTGAAACAATCGTTATCCCACCTAAGAACTTGCCGATTACAATCTGAGATAAGGTAATGGGGCGACTTTGTAAAAGCTCGAAGGTACCATCCGACTTTTCACCGGCAATACTGCGCATACAAATTGCAGGTACCAAGAATAAAAGGAGGTAGGGAGCTAATGCAAAAAAGCTATCCAATGAAGTATAGCCTGCGTCCAATATAGAGGTTTCAGGAAAAACCCAGACCAACAATCCTGCGGTCAATAAAAATATTCCTATTGCTAGATAGCCGATTAAGGAATTAAAATAACCTGCTATTTCTTTTTTATATATACTTAACAACTTGCTTCCGATTAATTTGTTCCGAAATTAGGAAAATGTAGAGTAGAAAGCAAGACTGTATATAATGCAAAACAGCATGAGGTATAGTCTCATGCTGTTTGTTTTATGATAGTCTATTTACTTTTTCCAGGTAAATAGATTTGAAAGCCAAGGCTCACTCCTAATCCTGTTGCTTTGTCACCGACATTGACATTCGCTTTGGAATAATTATAACCAGCCATTGCTTCAAGAGCTACTGTCTGCGTAATAAAGTGTGCATATCCCGCATTGATACCGAATGCAAAGGAAGTTCCTTTACCTGCATTACTTCCTGTGATACCCACATCACCATGTCCGAAGAAACGGCCTGTAGCACTCGATCCTCTAGGGATATAGTAACGTACAAAAGGCGCGATACCATAATTCCACTCATTGTCTGCGTCTTTGATTGTTCTAAGTCCCAATGAAGTTTGAGCACCTAGCGCCAAACCATCGGAGATAAAGTATCCTGCACGTGGGCTTACACTGATGTTAAAAGCTTTTGATTCAAAGCTATATCCTAAGCCACCGATAGATCCACCTACCATCCAGTTTCCTTCTTTGATTGGGGTGAGACCTACATTCGCTGAATGTTGAGGCACTGTCTTGACCTGTTGTGCATTGGTGTAGGTAAAAATACCAAGCAATAAGGCTGCTGTAAGTAGTTTTTTCTTCATATCTATTAGTTTTTAATTATAAATAATTTCACTACATATACAACAATCGAGCCGTAATCTTGTTTTAGGAATTAGTCAGTTTTACAAAAATATCTTCCATGTTTAGACCAGGGTACTTTATGTCTCGGTCTTCAGCAAGGAAATGGTCTTTGATCTGACCTTTATGAATAATTATAACCTCTTGACATATCGCTTCGACCTCCTGCATGATATGTGTTGATAAGAATACGGTTTTATTTATTGCCAGCTGTTGGATCAAGGCTCTTATTTCTATAATCTGATTAGGATCTAGTCCTGTAGTGGGTTCATCGAGAATTAGGACCTGAGGATCATGTATTATCGCTAAGGCTAATCCTACCCGTTGTTTGTAACCTTTAGATAGTTGTGCTATCTTCTTGTGCTGCTCATCTTTTAGTCCAGTAAGCGTTATGACTTCTTCAATTCGTTGCTTGCTGTTGGTCAATTTATGCAACGCAGCTTCAAAATGTAAGATTTCCCGCACATACATATCCGTGTAGAGCGGATTGTTCTCCGGCAGATAGCCTATAGACTTCTTTGTCAATAGAGGGTTTTCTGTAATGTCTATGCCATTAATTTTACAGGAACCTTGTTCTACAGGTAGTGTCCCAGTAAGGGTTTTCATCGTTGTCGATTTTCCGGCACCATTGGGGCCTAGGAAGCCGATGATATGATTACTTGATGTGGTAAATGAAATACAATCTAGCGCTTTTTGCTGCTTATACGTTTTCGTTAATTCCTTGACTTCGATAGACATGGTTTAATGACGGATATAGGGCGAAGTGATATTTCGCTTTCGGATATAATAATCTAATGCCTTATGGGCTTCCAGTGGGCGATTCGTACTAAGCACGTCCGCACCTTTTTCAATATATTCAGCATAGGTCTGGTGGCCCCGTTGTTCGGCCTGCCGGTCAAGGTTACCCAGTGTTCCCAATATTATTTTAATACCATGCTGATGAAGTATCTCTACCAATTTCTCTTGAGGTTGATGCACCCCTATAAAAGCAATAATCCTATTGTCAGGGATTCCAAGTGCCGCCAAGCGGGTTAGGTCATCTACCGATTTAATACTGGCCGAAATCATGAGGTCTGGATTGATACGGTACAATGCTTTGGCCTGTTTGCTGCTATACGTGATTACAACACTATACGCTTGTGCGTTGGCTTTAGTTATTACATCGTTTAATAGTTGGTAAGGTATGTCGCTTTTAGCGTCCAGCGTAAAGATTACTTTCCCTTTGCCCCAGACCAATGCTTCTTCCAAGGTCGGGATACGGTAAGACGTACTCTTCCCTTCTGTATCCTTTAGCTTTAAGCTTTTGAGCTCCGCGAGTGTAAGCTTATTGACCCGTCCTTTTCCCGTGGTCGTTCTATCCAATGTCTCGTCATGTAGAAGCACCAGAACAGAATCTTTCGAAAGTCTTACGTCACATTCGATAATAGCAGGCATTTTATTCGCGATACGTGCAAAGGTTTCAAGGGCATTTTCGGGGTAGCCCTTTGTGGGGCCTCCACGGTGTGCACTGACTAGTGGATAGCTGGATTCGGTATAAGTAAGAAACTGGTAGAGGTCATCTACCGTATTGAATTCGAAAGTCGTATTGGCGAATAGGCTATTTTCTGTATCCTTAGCTCCTGTTTTTGTTGTCCCTGTATTACTACGAAAACAGCTCGTCGTAGAGGTGACGAACAGCAGGATAGAAAGATATAAAAAATGACGGTTCATCAGACAGAATCGGTTTTGTAATTATTTATCAATTGTACTATCTGTTCTATGCTCGTATGCATCTGGTCTACCTTTAACTGCGATTGATTGTAAAAAGGAGCTCGGTCTTCCAGTTTTGTTTCGATGAATGTCAAAAGTTCATCGCCATTTAGTCCCTTGAGAACAGGTCTTTTATTAACATCAGATTGGCTGAGCCTTGACCAAAGCGATTTTGGGCTATGCTCCAAATAAAGCGCCAGCCCATTCTGGGTAATCCATTGCATATTATCAAAGAAGCAAGGTGTTCCGCCTCCTGTAGAGATGATAGCATTATTCCCTTTTTGCTTTCTTAAGAATTCGCGTTCTAGCTCCCTAAAGTTGTTTTCGCCAAAGGCTTTGAAATATTCCGGGATACTCATGCCGATATGGGCTACAATCTCATGGTCAAGGTCGATGAACGTCCTCTGCATTGCAGCAGCTATTTTCTTACCCAATGTGGTTTTTCCACTGCCCATGAATCCAACTATGAAAATCGGTCTGTTCATTATTGCGTTTTGAAATAAGCTTCGATAAGTTTTTCCTTTGATGGAAAAGCATGCTTAGACCATTTTTTGATGATCGTGCCGTTTTGAAGTAGCATGACCCCAGGATTGGAGCGAACCATACTCTTGAGCGGCACAGCATCTGCATAAAACGACTCTAGAACCAAATCGAGCTGGTCATTGAGGTAATTGACATTATCCGAAGAGCTTGCTGTCAATAAAATAGCCCGGATATTATATTCAGCGGATAAATCACGGATGGTACTATTAATCTTATCCAATGCAATAAAATCTGCAGGTGATAATTTTGTCACATCGACACTGGTAACCACAAAATTGTAATATGGGTTATTTATTATTTCTTTCGTTAAATCATTCCCCTCAACATCTGATATGATTAAGTCAGAGATAGGTACTTGATACCCTTTTTTGATAAGTTTCGATTCGGGTTCACCAATGACTTCCCAATTCTCATCTTCCCAGATTTTTTGATCCATATACTCCTTGTCAGTCATCTTTTTCTCTTCATTTGTCGACTTATTCTTCAGCGAGTAGATGTGCTCATATTCATCCTGTTCGGCGCCCTCTGGTATTTCCATTAGCTTAGGGATGTTGTTTCCTTCTTTGTAAGGTAAGAAGTCAACAAAAGGCAAGTAGCTAATCGTGTAAATGCCGATACCAAAAGATAATATGATAACAAAAAAGCTAAGCAGATTATTGGTAAAAGAACTCGCAATCAAAGGGGCTATTTTTTTTCTTTTGATAAAAATCACCAATATAAAAACGAGTAGGACAAGGTCCTTGATAAAAGATTGCCATGGCGTCAAAGGAATGGCGTCTCCAAAGCATCCACAAGAACTGACCACCTCAAAAAATGCAGAATAAAATGTTAAGAAGGTGAAGAAAACAATCAACAGAAGTAAACCCCATGCCACTTTTCGACCAGCAATCCCTACTACCAGTAGAGCTCCTAGGATAATTTCAAAAGCACAGATAGCAACTGCAATCCATGTGGCATAATCGTTTAGAAAATTAAGATGTAGTACATGGAAGTACTCTTGTAGCTTGAAGCCAAATCCCATAGGATCATTGGCTTTTATTAACCCGGAAAATATAAATAGGAGTCCAACAAACAGTCTAGATATCCATAGCAGGATATCGGGTGAAGAGTTGTTGTTTTTCAACGGAGCATAGTAGGATGTATTAGACATTTTAGTTGTTTTTATCGGCAAAACCCAGTTTTATTAATGCAAAGACAGCATAGTTCAGCATATCTTGATAGTTGGCTTTTAGGCCTTCAGAGACAAGTGTCTGTCCATGGTTGTCTTCAATTTGTTTTACACGGTGCAGTTTCATAAGGATGAGATCTGTCATCGATGAGATACGCATGTCACGCCAGGCCTCCCCATAATCATGATTTTTTGCAAACATCAGGTCTCGCGTTTCGTCCACCTTTTCTGTATATTTTTGGTCTACAAAAGCGGTCTGAAGATTTTCGTCGCCTTCTTCGCCCAGTTCTAGTTGTAAAAGTGCAATCACGCAGTAGTTCACGATTCCGATATATTCATCAGAGATATCCTCGCCAACTTTAGAAACCTGTTTGATTTCGAGGGTTCGGATACGTTTTGCCTTGATATAAATTTGATCTGTGATCGATTGTAGACGCATGATTCGCCATGCGGTACCATAATCCTTTGTTTTTTTTATAAAAAGATCCTTGCAGTATTGTATTACGGCATTGTATTCTGCGGTTGTATCCATATCCTCTAATTTCGTATTACTTTTCGATAAAAGACAAATATAGCTAGAAATCTGCTTGTTTGTTAGTCACAAAACTGTATGTTTTGCTTTTTTCTATCGATAAGTCAATATTTTTGAATTAGATTAGAGTGATGAATTTGAGTTTTATACAAGATATACAAGAGCGCCAATGGGGACTAATAAAATAGAAATTCGTGATGTAAATATCATCCGTTATATACAGCCCTTTAGAGAAGGAGGATCATTACCTGGACTGGTTGATGCAGATGATGGTTTTAGTTACGTCATCAAGTTTAGGGGAGCCGGACAAGGGAAAAAAGCCTTGGTCGCGGAGTTTATAGGAGGTGAGTTAGCGCGTCTGTTGGATCTCCGCATGCCCGAGATGGTATTTGCTGAGTTGGACGAATCATTCGCCCGGATGGAGCCAGATGAAGAGATCCAGGACCTACTGCGTTTTTCGGTAGGAAAGAACCTGGGGGTGCACTTTCTTAATGGAGCGATTACATTTGATGCGAATGTCGATGCTGTAAGTGAAGAGGAAGCATCCAAGATTGTTTGGTTGGATGCCCTATTGATGAACGTAGATCGTACAGCACGCAATACCAACATGCTGATCTGGCATAAAGAACTCTGGTTGATCGACCATGGTGCTTCACTCTATTTTCATCATTCCTGGGACAATTGGGAGGAACAAATGACTAAGCCTTTTGTACAGATCAAAGACCATGTGTTGTTGAATAGAGCCGCACATGTTCGTGAAGTTGATAGCAAGTATAGATCTAGTTTTAGTGCGGATGTCGTGACCGCTATCTTGGATGCTATTCCTGATGAATGGTTACAGGAAGAAGGAAGAACACTAAATCCAGATGAAGTGCGTGAAGTCTACAGAAAGTTTTTATTGGGAAGGTTAGCGCAGTCTGAAGTATTTCTTAATCAAATAGAAAATGAGCGAAAGAACAGTATATGAGTATGCCGTAGTACGGGTCGTACCTCGTGTCGAACGGGAGGAATTTGTGAATGTCGGGGTCGCGCTCTATTGTAGAAAGCAACGCTATGCGGATGTTAAGATACATGTCGATGAAACGAAAATAAAAGCACTGTATGCGGATATAGATGTGTCGATGATTAAGGAACATCTAGATTCGTTTCGCCGGATTTGCATTGGCGACAAACACGGCGGGCGTATAGCATCGCTCGATCAGCCCGAACGATTTAGATGGCTCACTGCAAATAGAAGCACACTGATACAATGCTCGGCCACTCATCCTGGAATGTGTGTGTCGGCCGAACAGACTCATGACGAGTTGTTTAATAAATTAATTCTATAATGTTGGTAGTATTAATAGTATATTTGACGCGATGAAGGAAAATGAGGTTACGATATTTTATCAACAATTGTTTCTAAAGCAGCTAGAGGTACAGGATATGCCTTCGAACGAGCGTATTGCGAGTTGGGCAAAGGATTTGCTAGATCTGTTGTTTCCAGAACGCAATTCCAAAGGTTTTGAAAGTATAGAACAGATGATTTCGGCTTTTGGACAGGCCGAATCCGAACTTTTTGAACTTCTCTTGAAAACCAAAGCTTGTTCACATTGTGACAACGAAGCTATAGCGAAGCGTTTTTTTGAGCTGCTCCCGAGCATCTATGCGATAATGAATACCGATGCCCAAGCAATTATGGATGGGGATCCGGCAGCCCAGAGCCTGCGCGAAGTCATTCGCACTTATCCTGGGTTTATGGCTATCAGCATCTATCGTTTAGCTCATCAGTTGCTGCAATTGGGAGTGCCTTTAATACCGAGGATATTGACCGAGTATGCCCACTCCAAAACAGGGATTGATATCCACCCTGGTGCTCAGATAGGTCCCTATCTATATATAGATCATGGCACAGGACTGGTCATCGGTGAGACCTGTATCATAGGTAGTCATGTCAAACTGTATCAAGGAGTGACCTTAGGGGCGCTCAGCGTCGAGAAATCTTTTGCGAATGTACAGCGACACCCCATTATAGGAGATCATGTTATCATTTATGCAGGAGCTACCATTCTTGGAGGAGAGACCAAAGTTGGTGACCATTCCATCATTGGTGGAAACGTGTGGCTGACCAGCAGTGTAGAGCCTTACACTACGGTATATCATCAGCCCAACTCAAAATTTATAGAAACTAAACCGACGGTATAATGGGAAATATTATCGATACAATAGGAAATACACCTTTGGTGGAAATCACACAATTCCATAGCAATCCGAACGTCAGGATTTTTGCTAAGTTGGAGGGAAACAACCCTGCAGGTTCTGTTAAAGATCGACCTGCGTTGAACATGATTCGCTCGGCGATGGAGCGTGGAGATATAAAAAAGGGGGATAAGCTGATCGAAGCTACAAGTGGCAACACAGGCATCGCTTTGGCCATGATCGCCAGTATGTATGGGTTGGATCTCGAGCTGGTCATGCCAGCTACCTCTACCAGAGAGCGTACGCTTACTATGGAAGCTTTTGGAGCTCAGGTTACCTTATTAGAGACCATGGAAATATGTCGAGATTATGCGGAGGCAAAGGCTGAGGAGGAAGGTGTATTTATATTGAACCAATTTGCAAATCCCGACAATTATCTTGCTCACGTAAAGACCACAGGACCAGAAATATGGAAGGATACTAAGGGGGAGGTCACCCATTTTGTAAGTGCGATGGGGACCACTGGAACGATCATGGGATGTTCAACGTTCCTGAAGGAGAAAAATTCAGCTATTCAGATTGTAGGTTGTCAACCTACAGAAGAATCCTCTATCCCAGGGATTCGCCGTTGGCCAAAGGCCTATCTTCCTAAGATTTTCGATCCTTCTCGTGTCGATTGGGTAATTGATGTGGATGAAAAGGATGCGATTCAGCGATCTAGAGAATTAGCACGCCTGGAAGGTGTTTTCGCAGGCATGAGTACGGGAGGAGCAATGCAAGCCGCTCTAGAGGTCGCTAATGAATTGGAACACGGAGTGATTGTATTTATAGCCTGTGATCGTGGTGATCGCTATTTGAGTTCTAGCTTATTTGGTTAGGGCCTATAGCATAAACAGAAGAGCCTGTATCGATATATATCCGATACAGGCTCTAAGATTCTCTTAGCTGAGGCTTATTTCTTTTTAAAACGCATCACGACGATATCATCACTGATGCAAGTCAATATACCTTCCGAAACCGAATAGCGGGTTACTTTTGCCAGATTACTTACAAATACGGATTCCCCATTGCCTGGACAGAACATACGTGTCATGCCTAGATCGCCAAATTTTATACGGTTGCCTTCGCCTGTTTTGTATTCTCCAAAGAAGTTATTACAGCTACTGTTGCCATTCACTTTGTGTTCCGCTGCAGTGAATGTAATCGTAGGTTTTCGTTCTGGATATAGGGTCTGGAAAGATTCGCTCGTATGTAAGACATAATCCATTTCCCAGGTTCCTTCTAGCGACGAGCTGCTCGAGGCTGCATCAGTAGCTTTCATTTTCGCTACAGGTTTGGTCCCTTGTTTTAAAACCAATAAACCTCCTGTTAATTCAAAATTATCAGCTTTACCCAGCATCTGATTGATTCCTTGCTCTACGCTCATATCCGGACAAGCCATCATAGTGGACATACCTTGAGAAAATTTTATCTTTTTATTCGATTTTAACTCAAACGTACCGCCTATACCGTTACATCCCCCACTCGCGGAGTAACGATTGTCCTTTTTTTCAAAAGCCATAAAGGGCTGCTTTCCATTGACCTCATTCGGAACAGGCTTGCCGTTTAGTTCCGTCAGTTGCCATTTTGTGTCGAATAATTCAGTTGTCATATTTTTATCCGTTCCTGATTTTTTTATTGCACAGCTACTCATCCCTAGACTGACCACTGTAGCGAGAACGATAAAGTTCCTTTTTATTGTAATAGATGATAATTTCATATATGTATAATTATTTCATGAGCTTGCAAGCTCGGTTTGTTTTTTATCCGTCATCCACCAGCTAGCTAACTCATGGGTGTTTGTGCTTCGCTAAACAGGAGTATTTCATGTAATTATTGTATATCCTTTACTATCACAACGAGCAGAATCCTTACAGTGCTACAGCTCGTCATCAATGTTTCTAAGGTAAAAACAGCGATTCAGTAGAAATGTTTTGCAGTACAGCGCTTTAACAAAAAAAGCCTGCTAAAAAATATTAGCAGGCTTTTTCTTATCGAAGGAGCTATACGCCCAATTTTGATCTGATTTCTTTTTGAATCCCATCTTTATGTAGTAGGATAGAGATTGTTTTGTAGCGTACGTATTCCTTAGTTACATAAAGGTAACCTTTATAATCATTGGACTCGCCCCAAGAGTTTTTAACGATGTAGTACTCTTTGCCGTTTTGGTCTTTTACCAAACCTACAATATGCATACCATGGTCATCAGTCGTCGAGTAGTCATCGTATGCTGCCTGACGTTGGTCTTCTGTGATTTTTGCTTCTGCTTTTGGTCCATTGAATAGATTGCTAAGTTCTTCTTTACTCATCATATCCATATCTTTTTCAGGAACAAAGGCAACACCGTTTTTCCAACTAAAATATTTCTCAGAAACGTCACTTGCCCATGCTACTGTATAACCGTTTTGTAATGCATTATCAATGATGCTTGTCAAGTCATTCATTTGCACATTATAGAAACTCTCAAAAGACCAGTTGTCTTGAATCAATAGTACGAAAGGTTTGTAGTATGTATGCTCTTTGAATGAACTGATCCCTACATAGTCATCCGGATTGATACCTACTACCTGATCGGCCCATGTACGTGGTGTATAGGTTTTTCCTTTGTATTGGAAAGACTGAGGAGGTACTCCAAGATAAGAATCCATTACTCCAGTGATTGCTTTTTGCCAAGTTGGAGTTAGTTTTTTGCTTTTAACAATATTCTCGTTCATGCCTTGAATCAATGTAGACATTTCGGAGAAATTATTGCGTGTCTGACCATCACGTAGTCCAGTGTATACCTCACGAGGTACGGCACCATATTTACGGAAGATAGTCAATACATCATGCAGTTGGCCACCTTCACCTTGCGCTTGGTCACCATGTAGTCTTACATAGGTTTTTGCTTTTTCCAAGTAAGTGTAATACGCTGTGTATATCTGAGAAATCTCTACCGGTTGCTTTCCTTGACGAATCATTTCGGACTCTAGGAATGAGTTGCCCGAGTAAGACCAGCATGTACCTGAAGAACCCTGATCTTTGATAGAAGTATTTCCTAAGTTGATTAATTGTGTAAAGACAAATCCATCTTTGCTTTTGTCACTTACGTTATTTTTAAGGGCATTGATTAAGTTATCTTGCGCAAATGTATGCGTAGTAGCAAACATCGCAGCGGCGATAAATAGAGATTTTCTCCAATTCATATTATGAGTATATTAATTTAATGCTAAGATAGCATGTTTATTAGAACTGTTCGAGTCCTGCTATGTAAAAATATTATGATGCTAAGGGGTTTCTTTATGCAGTGGTATTTCTATAAAAAACGAAGTGCCAATATTAATTTCTGTCTGGAAGGTTATTTTTCCTCCCATTCCATCAATAGTTTGCTTTACAAATGCTAATCCTAGTCCTGTGCCCGAGCTTTTGGTCGTAAAATTAGGACTGAATATATTTGGAATCACATCACGCGCTATACCATCACCATTGTCGTGTACAATGATTTGCACCCAATTGTCTTCCAGTAGGTGGGCTTGTATATTAATTTTATGTTTGCGACGTCGTGAGGTCGCTTCGATGGCATTTTTTAATAGATTATTGAAAGAACGAAGTAGCTGGTCACGGTCCCCTAATACAATTATTTTTTGCAGCTTCGTGTGGTTTTCAAACACGATAGCTGTGTTTTGGTTGTTGTTGTAGACATCCAGAGACTTGTTGATTTTCGCAATCAAATCTATTGGTACCAAGTTGGTATCCGGAAGCTTTGCAAAAGCCGAAAACTCAGAAGCGATATGCGAGAGCGCATCAATCTGTTGGATGAATGAAGTCGATATTTTCTGAAAACGCTCGGTAAGCCGTGGGTCGTTTTCGTAAAAGGAACGGCTAAGTTGCTGTATGCCGAGTTTCATCGGTGTCAATGGATTTTTGATCTCATGTGCGACCTGTTTTGCCATTTCTCGCCAGGCACTTTCCCGTTCTGCATTGCGCAGCTGTTTAGCGTTTTCCTCTAGCTTTACCAACATAAAATTATACTCTTTTACCAGTACACCGATTTCGTCATTTTTCTCCCAGTAAAGCGGTTCGTTCTGTTTACCTCCAAGATTAGTCTGCGATAATTTCTTGCGGATAATCTGTAAGGGTTCTGTGATTTTATTGGAGATATAGACCGATAAAAATACAAATACGATAATGATAATCGTATAGACATTTAGAATTGTGTTCAGTAGTATACTTCTATTTTCAGAGTCATGGGCATTTGAATCGAAATACGGAATGCCTAAATAGGCAATAGTATGATAGTTTGAATTTCGGATAGTAGCGTAAGAAGAAACATAGTTAAAGTCCGCTATGGATTCATTACTTTGCGTTTCTGTCTTTTTTAGAACATTGAGTGTTATGAATGCATCCGGGTTAATGTATTCAGAAACTAATTTTTGGTCGTATATTTTAGGCTGTGTCGTAAAGAACAGTTTTCCGTTTTTGTCATATAGATTGAAGTCCGTAATCAAAACATCCGACATAGAGGTCATCAATGCTTTTAGGTCTGTAGTGGCGTCGCCAACCGTATCGATCAATGCCCTGGTCTCTAGCTTGGTGACCAGTTCTGAGATATAGTTAAGCCGCTGACTCTCGATGTTTTTTTGAGATTGGTAGCTTACACTGAAAAAAGTAATGAGGCCAGAAATAATAATTGCGATTAGGACAGATGATATTACCAACGTCTGAATACGTGTGCTATAGCGTATTCTTGAGAATATAACTCTTAGTTGATAGCTGAGATTACGTAGTTTAAAGTCTTGATGAAGATATTTGGGGATTATAATCAGCGTAAACTTAGAAAGTGCAAGTGCCAGATATAGCGTTAAAAAAGCTAAAGAGGCTACTGCGATATATTGCCAATACGAATGGTAAGGCTTACTTACGATAATAGTGGTTTCTTTATTCGGTTTATAGATGGTATGATAGAATCCATTACTGTCGTCAAGGTAGATGAATTCGTGTACTGTTTGTGGATAGCTATTATCCGAGTTTGGATACGTATATTTCCCATTTTGGGTGATTAAAGTTCCATTTTTATAGAGTGCAAAGCTATCTTTTATGACCCGTTGAGGGCTGATACCTTCGGCCGACTGGGATTCCATCAATATAGGAAAAGGGAAGTTAGGGTTGAAGGCTTTACTTTTGAAGTCTAGGATTAAGGAAACGGTTTGTTCGTTAGCAACCGGAAAAGTAATTATACAGAAATATTCGTACGTTCCTATCTCTGTTTGTACTTTATAAAATAGATTGGTCTCATTGACTTTGATTGATTTGTTAATGACTTTTTCTCGATATTCATCTATCTTATTGCCATTGTATTTGCCTAGAGGGGTTTCGTTATAATAATAGTAGCCACGAAATTCATATTTAGAAAGATAGCCTCCTAGATACTTTCGTTTTATGTATTCACTAATCATCTTCGTATCTGTAGAAGGAAGTGAAATTTCAACCAGGTGTTTTAACTGTTGGTCATTTGTTAAGTTGTATTCTATGTCCGAAAAACGGGATATTGCCTCCATGTCATCGTCAGACTCCAATGTAGTCAACGTTATTTTCATCTGCTCTTGTTGCGTCTCTTTTATTGCTTCAGCATATTTGATAGTAGATATTAAAGCGAGGGCAACTAGTGAAATTATGTGCGTGGACAGGTTGTTGGTCTTAAACATTGAATAGTCAAACGACCGGACCATAATGAGTACGCCAACCAGTACGTTAAAGAGGCTGAAATCTTGATTGATAGCACCTAAAATCAAGAATTGGACAATCGTTATTAATTGAATGTTGATGTTGAGGGTCGCCTTTTGGCATACTGCTTTGCCAAAACCAAGTATTAAATCCGTTAGATAGATGAGAGAAAGAATACTCAAGCAATATATCAAAACATGAATAAACGTTTGTGGATTTAAATAGAAGATTTGTACAAAATCCTTGTGCGTGATTGGAGAATGAGTAATCAGTGTCGTGATTTGATTAAATCCCCAATGAAAGCAGATGTACAAAGCAGATAGTAAAATGTAATATATGAGTACCCCTAAGTTCTTTTGTTTTAGTTTATTGGGTATTTGCCATTCGTCCTTTATGTTTTTTGCAAAGCATAAAATCCAAAAGATGGCGATGCTATTTATTAAAAAAGACCAGAGGTTTGGAGACAGATAGCTATAAGCATAGTACTTGGGGTCAAATATATCCAAGCTTGAATATTGGGTAAACCAGTTGGTTTCAATATCTATTATCCGGACCAAGAAGAATGTCAGTAGTAGAATAATAACAGATAGGAAAGGATAGCCTTTTCGTGCAAGACCGAGGCAAGTGCCATTGACCCAGATTACAAAGCAAAGTGTACCTAAAATCCAGCATATTAATTGGATTTTGAGAAAGATACTATTATGTTTTCCCTCTTTTAGTTTGACGGAAAATAGAAAGGTGTTGTCTTTAGCGTAGATATTACGGATGTTTTCAGAGTCACCAAAGTTTGCGAGACGGAGATTGTCTGTCTTCAGAAAGCTAAAGAATTGTGTAGTCTTGAAGTAACCATTAGAAGCATTGAAACTCCTTTCTATTGGAATTAATGCTAGTGCGCTAATCTCGTCAGATATCTTCTTTTTTTTGACAACAAATGAGAAGTTCTCTGTCTTTATAAAACTTACTTCATTTTTGAGCCCAGCCTCTGTTTCTGGAACATACATGTTGGAGCTCCAAAAAATAGGTTTTTTATTTTTGTATAGATATAAGTATACATCGTCTTCCTCATAGCGTTGGGATATTTCCTTTAGTTGTAACGGATACCTATCGCTATTGACAAAGGTTTTAAGATAGAGAGAGTCTGAAAAGATTTGATCTGCTAGTTTTTCCCTTGATCGGAGATTCTCTGTGAGATGCTTTGTGTCTAGGTCTAATATGTCTGTGTCAGATATAGATTTCCGAATAGAAAAAGCTGTTGCTATAAACAATAGCGTCAATACTAATAAAAGAATGCGAAGGTTATTCTTCATTACAACGGACCATTTGCTAATTAGAAACTATAGGGTGTCAGTCTTTAGATTACAGATGTTAAAAATACTGTATTAATGACTAGGATACAAGTGTGGCCTGTATATTTAAGTTATACAAGATGTGTTTTGGAATAAAAAAAGGCCCCTATTGGGGCCTTTATATAAATCTAACGAATGTTATTTAGATTTTTTTTCGTCACCTTCCATTTGCTCTTTTAATTGAGCTAATACACCAAGGTCACCTAAAGTAGATTTCTCAACAGAATCTTTTACTTTTTTAACAGCAGTTGATGCAGCTTTAGCATCTTTTTTACGGCTGTTAGATTCTTCTTTGCGAACTTCTTCTTTAGCATCTTCCCAGATACGAGAGTGAGAAATAACTAGACGTTTGTTCTCTTTATTGAATTCAATAATCTTGAACTCAGTTGCGTCATCAACTTTTAAAGCACTACCGTCTTCTTTTACAGAGTGTTTAGATGGACAGAATCCTTCAACACCGTACTGCAAAGCTACGATATCTCCTTTTTCGCCTACTTTGATAACAGTTCCTTCATGAATTGAACCTTCAGTAAAGATTGTTTCAAAAGTATCCCAAGGGTTTTCTTCTAATTGTTTGTGACCTAAAGATAACTTACGGTTTTCTTCGTCTAATTCTAAAACAACTACTTCTAATGTCTCACCAACTTTAGTGA
>JBEBQJ010000054.1:0-26556 GCA_040395455.1 Sphingobacterium yanglingense
GGACGATGCAGTACAAAAACTGGTAAAGGCCATACAACGGACTCGTGCAGGATTGAAAGACCCAAGAAAACCTATCGGTTCATTCATCTTCTTAGGCCCTACCGGAGTTGGTAAGACGGAGCTCGCTAAAGAATTGGCTCGTTTCATGTTTGACTCCGAAGATTCACTGATTCAAGTTGACATGAGCGAATACATGGAAAAATTTGCCATATCTCGATTAGTAGGAGCGCCTCCGGGATATGTCGGTTATGAAGAAGGTGGTCAATTAACAGAGAAAGTACGTCGCAAGCCTTATTCCGTAGTATTACTGGATGAAATTGAAAAAGCGCACCCTGACGTTTTCAACCTACTACTTCAGGTACTGGACGAAGGTCAGTTGACGGATAGTCTTGGCCGTAAAGTTGATTTTAGAAATACGATAATCATCATGACTTCCAACATCGGAGTACGTCAGTTAAAAGAATTTGGACAAGGTGTAGGTTTTACAACTTCCGCCAAAGAAACTCAAGCTGACTCACACTCTAGAGGGGTTATTGAAACGGCTCTTAAACGTGCTTTTGCACCAGAATTCTTGAACCGTATAGATGATGTGATTGTTTTCAATTCATTGACAAAAGAAAACATCTTCAAAATCATAGATATTGAATTAGTATCTCTATTTGGACGAATTGAAGCATTGGGGCATTCCATTGAGTTGACAGACAAAGCAAAAGAGTTTATCGCTGAGAAAGGATATGACACCAACTTTGGAGCGCGTCCGTTGAAAAGAGCTATTCAAAAATACCTTGAAGACCCAATTGCTGAAGAAATCTTAAAAGGAGAACTAAAAGCTAACGATGTAATCATGGTTGATTTGGATGATGACAAGAAAGAAATCGTTGTTAAGGGAAGAAGTTCTGGAGACAGCTCTGTTTCTTCGGACATAAGCGAAGAAAACGAAAAATAAACAGTTTTTTTTATATAGCGCAAAGGGCTGTATCATATAGTTTTGAGGCAGCCCTTTGTTATATTATAATCGACAGTTAATTAAAATCCCATTGGCTTTAGATTTAAGCCCGTACGTTCTTCTATACCAAACATTAAGTTCATATTCTGGACTGCTTGCCCAGACGCACCTTTTAACAAATTATCCGTGGCATTCAAGATTAATAATTTATCCCCATGTTTTTCAATATGCATAATACTCTTATTGGTATTAACCACTTGTTTTAAATCGATATTATCACGTGAAACTATAGCAAAAGGGTGCATCTCGTAATAACCTTCATAAAGCTGATATGCCTCCTCTTCCGTCAAATCTGTATCTACATAAATACTCGAAAAAATACCCCTTGGAAAAGCACCCCGTAAGGGCACAAAATTAATACGTTCCGCTGCACGCTCCACCAAAGGCTTATCCGAGTCCTCCAAAAAACCGACCTGCAATTGATCCAATGACTCCGATATCTCTTGTAGGTGTTGATGTTCAAAAGACTTATAAGCCGATAGGTTACCACTTCTCCAAGAAAAATGAGACGTAGGGCTTGGTTTTTGTCCTGCCCCTGTCGAGCCAGTTGTAGCTGTCACATGCACTTGACCTCTCAATTCTCCTTGCGCAGCCAAAGGCAATAATGCCAATTGTATATTTGTTGCAAAGCAACCTGGATTAGCCAAATAATGTGCAGATTTTATGGCTTCCCGATTCAATTCAGGTAATCCATAAACGAACTGCCCATCCTTGTATTCTCTATTTGCTCTAAGGCGATAATCCTGAGATAAATCGATAATTTTAACATGAGGCTCCACGGTGTTAGCTGCTAAAAATTTACTCGCATCTCCATGTCCTACGCATAAAAACAGTACATCTATCTTTGAATGGAAATCCGACGTAAAACTTATCTCTGTGTCACCTAGTAGATCATTGTGCACCGCTGAGACCTTCTTCCCTGCATTTGAAGCACTATTTGCAAACACAATCTCAACTTTGGGGTGATAGACAAGAATTCTTAGTAATTCACCACCAGTATACCCGGCAGAGCCAACGATACCAACTTTAATCTTTTCCATAAATACAATATTGTAACCATAAAAAATGGGCACTACGTTTAATACGTGGCACCCATATCCATTTAATCAGTAGTATATTCCAACAGCCAGTTAGTCACTAACCTTTGTTATTTACTTTGTGCCAAATAATAGTCTGATTTCCGAATATCTTAGAGAATCCTTTGACATCATCTCCAGTATATCCTTCATTCATCTCTCCATAGCTCCCAAATTCATTATTCATTAAATCGTGTGCAGACTCAATTCCTATGATTACAAATCTATGAGGATGTAACTCAACTATAACCCTTCCTGAGACAGTTTCTTGAGAGGATGCCAAAAAAGCCTCGATATCTCGCATCACTGGATCGTGCATCTGACCTTCGTGCATCCAATTGCCATAAAAACCTGCAATTTGGTCTTTCCAAGACAATTGCCATTTCGTCAATGTATGCTTTTCCAACGTATGGTGTGCTTTAACCAAAATCAACGGCGCCGCAGCCTCAAAGCCTACACGTCCTTTAATTCCAATAATCGTATCCCCTACATGTATATCACGTCCTATCCCATAGGGTTGTGCTAAATCCTGTAGTTGTTGGATTACAGCTACCGGACCGATTTTATTGCCATTCAGTGCTACTGGCTCTCCTTTTTCAAAATCAACCGTTATTGTCTGTGGTTCTGTAGAAGTCACAGCAGTAGGCCAAGCCGATTCTGGTAAATACTGATTAGAGGTCAATGTTTCAGCACCACCTACCGATGTGCCCCACAATCCTTTATTGATCGAGTATTTAGCTTTCTCTGCACTATAAGGAAAACCATGCTTACGAAGGTATTCAATCTCCGCTTCGCGTGACAATTTCAGGTCCCGAATTGGCGTGATAATCTCGACACCAGGAATCAGCGTATTAAAAATCATATCAAAACGAACCTGATCATTACCTGCTCCTGTCGACCCATGCGCTACACAAGCTGCACCAATCTTCTTTGCATAATTAGCAATAGCAGTAGCCTGACACACACGCTCTGCAGATACAGACAGGGGATACGTTGCGTTCTTCAATACATTACCAAAAATCAGATACTTTATTGTATCGCGGTAATAGTCTTCCGTTTCATCAATAGTAGAATGCGATTTAACACCTAACTCATAGGCACGAGCTTCAATATTCTTTATTTCTTCTGCTGAAAACCCACCTGTATTTACAACAACAGAGTGGACTTCCATCCCTAAATCCTTAGAAAGATAGATACAACAAAAAGATGTATCCAAACCTCCACTGAATGCTAGAACTACTTTTTTCATCCGTATAACTTGTTTATTCATTTATATTATACCGTTAAACAATGCGCACATTCTTTATTGGCGTGAGTGTGTATTCTCCGAGGGAATTAAAATCCTTTTGCTGGTCTGCTCCCTAGCGCAAACAAAACAGAAATAGTCTTCCGTGTTGATTTCCACAATTTAGCTTCGATACGTTTCAGCAAAGACTGCTTCTTAGCGATACGATCGAGACGCTCTTTAGCTTCAGCCTTACGTTGTATTTTTTCCTTCAATTCCTTTTCCTTTTCGACCGGATCCCATAGCATTGCTGTACACATACAATTTTTACGATCCTTACTCATCAGAATATCGTAATTTATACAACTTTGACATCCTTTCCAAAATTCTTCATCCTGCGTTAGTTCGGAGTAAGTAACAGGCTCATAGCCTAGATCTGAATTAATCTTCATCACGGCAAGCCCTGTTGTCAATCCAAAAATCTTAGAATTTGGATATTTCTCTCTTGATAGTTCAAAAATCCTCTTCTTAATAGCCTTTGCAAGACCGACCTTACGAAACACAGAATTAACGATTAATCCTGAATTCGCCACATAGTCTCCGTGTCCCCACGTCTCGATGTAACAAAAGCCGGCCCATGTACCATCGCGGTGTAAAGCAATCACTGCTTTTCCCTCCTCCATTTTTTTTGCTACATACTCGGGTTTGCGGCGAGCAATACCTGTACCACGAGCCTTTGCAGACTCAAACATCTCATCACAAATCTGCACAGCATATTTCACATGATCTGCTGTAGCGGGAATAATTAAAAAATCTGAAATTGTCATCTTAAGACGTCGACCTAAAAATTAATGCACTTAATGTGCGCTAAAAGAAATAACCAAGGGTTAAGAAATTCATTGAGCTAAATGAATTTACTCGAAATAGAATTGACCTGCCTCTCGAATCAAGCTCGAGGCAGAATAGGTCGTCGGAATCTCAAAACTGGGCAATTTGACGTATTATATCCAAACATAAGCATCGCTACAAACTTATTGAAAGTCTGCGTAATAATACTATTATGTCCCTTTTTACAATACATCTAAAACGATCCGTATATTTTCTTAAATCTAACAGCGCAAAAGTAAAGAATTATTTTTCTCTTTTATGCAAAAAAAACATATTTTTTTTGACAAAATACTATTTATGCCCTTAATGACAAAAAAACTGGCAATAAGACTATATAGTTATTGAAATATTGAAAAACAAAATGAAAAAAATCCAGAATAATTGATTCGATTTGACTTCTCTTTTCAAATACTGTACTTTTGCATTTCAACATATTGAGTTAGTTATGGTAGGCCCGAGTATTATTTTCTACATTTTATTTGCAGTTCCTTATGTTTTTGTGATGTATTGGTTAGTAAAACAAGACAAACGCAAATACGCTTGGGGAATAGCGATAGTTACCTTAATTGCAATTTTAGGTATCTATGTATCTCAAAAAGCGAGCAAAAATGCAATCGAGAATTATCGTCAACATCAGATTGATGCTCGAGAACAAGAGACTGAGAATCACAAAGACACGCAAAACTAGGAATTACAGTGCTATTCTTTCTAGCAAAGAGATTATAGAAAAAGGGCATCAAACGTTAAAATTTGATGCCCTTTCTTTAAAGTCAGTTACTCGGTTATACCTTCCAATTTAAGGATAAACGCAAACTCTAACGCCTGGTCTTTAAGATAGTCAAACCTACCGGATGCGCCTCCATGTCCAAAATCCATGTCCGTCTTAAGCAAAACCACCTGATTTCCTTTCTTCAGCGCTCTCAAGCGAGCGACCCACTTAGCGGGTTCGAAATACTGCACTTGGCTATCGTGTAGTCCTGTAGTCACCAACAAGTTAGGATATTCCTTAGCTTCGATATTTTCATAGGGAGAATACGACTTCATATATTCGTAAGCCTCCTTTTCGTTCGGATTTCCCCATTCATCGTACTCATTTGTTGTCAATGGTATAGTCTCATCCAACATGGTCGTAACTACATCAACAAAAGGAACAGCAGCAATCACACCATTCCATAGATCAGGAGCCATGTTTATGATTGCCCCCATCAACAAACCTCCAGCACTTCCCCCCTCCGCATAAAGATGCCCTTTACTGGTATATTTATTATCTATTAAATATTTTCCACAATCGATAAAATCGGTAAATGTATTTTTCTTCTTTTGAAGTTTACCATCTTCATACCATTGTCGTCCCATCTCTTCTCCACCACGAATATGTGCGATAGCATAGATAAATCCCCTATTCAAAAGCGATAGACGTGCACTACTAAATGATGGGTCCATAGACGCTCCATAAGAACCATATGCATACAGGTGCAGTGGAGCCGAACCATCTTTTTTCGTACCTTTTTTATAAACCAATGATATCGGCACCAATACGCCATCTCTCACTTTAGCAAAAGTACGTTCAGTCACATACTCATCCTTATTATATCCACCTAATACCTCTTGTTGTTTAAGTAGGCTTTTTTCCTTAGAACGCATATTATATTCAAATGTAGATGCCGGAGTTACCAAAGAAGTATATCCGTAACGGAAAACATCCGTATTATACTCTACATTCACGCTAGGCCGTACGGTATAAGTTGGCTCTCCAAAATCCAGCGGATGAGAAGTCTTATTCTTCAGGTCATGTATAGTCAGATTTGTCAACCCGTTTTTACGTTCGGATACTACTAAAAAATCTTTAAATTCATCCACTCCCTCAATCAGGACATCTTCACGGTGCGGTATAAAATCTTGCCATTTATCCTGATTTGTAGCATCCAAAGCACAACTCATAACCTTAAAATTTTGGGCATTCTTATTGGTCGTTATTAAAAAACGATCATCCAACGCCGTGACGCTATATAACACATCGTTCTGTCTCTCTTGAAATACACGAAACGCCTCGTTTGGTTGCTCTGCGCGCAGATATCTAACCTCCGAACTTAATGTTCCCTCCGACTCTATGAATATATATTTTCCGTTTTTGGACTTGCTAACGCCTATATAATTTGTATTGTCCTTTTCATGGTACACTTCTACATCTATCGCGCTACTTGTTCCCAGTACATGTCTCTTGATTTTTTCCGACAATAACGTCACTGGATTCTTGTGCGTGTAAAAAAGTGTTTTACTATCGGCTGCCCAGACGCCACCTCCTGTCGTCTGCATAATACGGTCCTTCATTACCTCTCCCGTTTGAAGGTCTTTAATGTGAATCACATACTCACGTCGAGACACCGTATCCACACCGTAAGCGAGATATCTATTATCAGGACTTACTTCTAGCCCAGATACAGCGTAATAAGCCATTCCTTTTGCCATTTCGTCTACATCCAACAAAACCTCCTCGGTTCCGTCCAATCCGCCTTTCTTACGACAAAACTTAAAGTACTGTCTTCCTTCGTCCGTACGTCGGTAATAATAATAACCATTTTCTAAATAGGGGACAGATTCATCCTTCTCCTTGACCCGTGCCTTCATCTCATTATACAGTTTCATCTGAAGAGGTTCCGTGCTTTTCAACATAGCTGCCGTATACACATTCTCCTCCTGCAAATAATCTATCACAGATGCCGAGTCTGGACCTTTTTTGAAATAATCATTCAACCAGTAATAATTATCGATTACCGTATCTCCATGAACAATTCTCGTATAAGGCTTAATTGCTGCAACGGGCGCTTGGATATCGGGCCAACTAACATTTTTAACTTTCTCTCCCTGAGATCCGCAAGAACCTGTTATCATACTTAATATTATTATGTAATTACCTATTTTCCTTCTCATATACCGAAGTTTTAAACTGCAAACGGTTTTAAAAATACGAAATCTCTGCAATTATTAAGTTACAATAGCTATTTTACATACATTTAACTATTTTGACAGCATACCTAGCATTATATTTGCAGTTGAAACAAAAATTAAATTATGCGTAATACAAAACTATTTATCGCCTTATTGGGGATAAGCATACTTCCTTACTCAGGCTTTTCACAAGATAAGAAAGATAAAGCGCCAGCAAACTGGTACAATCTAGATTACAAATCGGATGGCATCATGGGGATCAGTACCGAAAAAGCATATGAACTCCTTAAGGGACGTAAATCGACTCCTGTGATTGTTGCTGTGATTGATGGTGGTGTAGATATTAACCATGAAGACCTTAAAGAGGTACTGTGGATCAATAAAAAAGAAACAAGTGTTAATGGCAAAGACGATGACGGCAATGGCTATATAGATGACAAATACGGATGGAATTTTCTTGGAAATGCGAACGGGGAAAACGTCAACTATGACAATCTCGAAGTCACTAGATTGATCCGTAAGTATGAACCTAAATATATCTCTGTATTACCTTCCACCCAACTTTCTGAAGCTGAACGAAGAGAGTTTGTTGCTTATCAAAAAATGATTTCGGATTACACCACCAAAATGGATGAAGCCCAATTTGGAGATGTGAACTATGGTCGTCTCAAACAAAGCATAGAGAAAATTCTTGCTGCAATGGGCAAAGAAGCAAAAGATGTCAAAAAAGAGGACCTTGATAACTTCAAAGCTGAGAATGACCAACAAAAACTCGCGATCCGGATTGCAAAAAAAGAAGTAGAATCTGGCGGATTCGAAAAATTCTACAAAGAAATTGAGGAAGCGACCGATTACTTCGGTGCACAAGTCAAATACCACCTCAATAAAGACTATGATTCAAGATCTATCATCGGTGACCATTATGATGATGCCAGCGAACGCAATTATGGCAACCCAGATGTCAAAGGTCCAGATGCTGAACATGGAACCCATGTTGCTGGTATAATAGGTGCTAAGAGAAACAATAACATCGGTATCAATGGTGTTGCCGACAATGTAGAGATTATGTCTATCCGTGCTGTACCCAATGGGGACGAAAGAGATAAAGACGTCGCTAACAGTATCAGATATGCCGTAGATAATGGCGCAAAAGTCATTAACATGAGTTTTGGAAAAGGTTATTACTATAATAAAAAAACGGTGGATGAAGCTATCCGATACGCTATGGACAAAGATGTACTATTAGTCCATGCTGCAGGAAATGATGGCAAAAACATTGATATTACACCAAATTATCCAACGAAATATTATACAGACAGTGTAAATGCGATTACAGGGGAAGCCAAAGCTTGGATCACTGTAGGTGCTACTTCATGGAAACTAGACAGCGATCTGTTAGCAGATTTCTCAAACTATGGTTACAAGTCTGTGGATGTCTTTGCTCCAGGTGTAGCAATCAATTCTACCATACCAGAAAACCAGTATAAGGAACAACAAGGCACGAGTATGGCAGCGCCAGTGGTATCTGGCCTAGCAGCGATTCTACGCTCTTATTACCCTGAGCTTACAGCTGTGCAAGTAAAAAATATCATACTTAAGTCTGTCGTAAAAGTAGATCAAAAAGTAAAAGTAAAGCAAGAAGGCTCTAGCAAAAAGGTATATCTCGACGAAATCTCTGTCAGTGGAGGAATCGCAAATGCCTACAATGCTATTGTAGAGGCTAATAAGCAAACTTCAAACAAAAAGTAAAAAAATGTTAAATTTTCTATAATAATAATTCTTATTTTGCGTTTAACTACTAAACAACAATAAATAAGAGGCTTATGGTTGAAAATTCTACTACAATTTATGAAGAAGCTTACAAAAGCGATTTAAAAGAATCTATGACAGATATAGACGCCACCTTTGAAACAAATATCAAACAAGGTATTCAAAGTCTAGCAAAAGAACCAACACAGCATGTCATAGACAATATTCTTTCTTACTCTAAATCATTTGTAAGCAAGTAACAACAGAGTCTCTAAAAGTTTAGAGACTCTGTTATTTTAAGAGTACCCCACAAATGATTATCTTTGTTTATGTTAAAAAAAGACCGTTACAAAGCCTTTGTAGAGTACTTCTCGACACATAATCCCAATGCAGAAACTGAGCTTCATTATAGCAATCCCTATGAGCTTTTAGTTGCTGTGATTCTATCGGCGCAATGTACCGACAAGCGCATCAACCAAGTTACGCCAGCGCTATTTGAGCGCTTCCCCGACGCAGAATCGCTTGCAGCGAGTTCTCAGGACGAAGTATTCACCTATATACGTTCCGTAAGCTACCCAAACAATAAAGCAAAGCACTTGGTCGGAATGGCCCAAAAGCTACAGGATGACTTTAATGGTATTGTTCCAGAAAAAGTAGAAGATCTTATAAAGCTTCCTGGAGTGGGCAGAAAGACAGCAAATGTTATTTCGTCAGTTGTTTACAACAATCCAGCGATGGCTGTAGATACTCATGTATTTAGGGTGAGTAACAGACTTGGGTTGACGAGCAATGCTACCACTCCACTAGCTGTGGAAAAACAACTGGTTAAATACCTCCCTGAAGAAACCATTGCGGTAGCACATCACTGGCTCATTCTGCATGGTAGATATATTTGCCTGGCCCGATCCCCCAAATGCGAGCAGTGTCCTATTACTTATTTCTGCAAGTATTTTGAAAAAAGCCGAAAAGCGGAGCTTATAACAAAACAACCCAACTAATTAAACACAACTATTCTCAAAAACACCAAAGACTAATAATATTAGTAAAAAATTTGGTAATAAGAAATAAAGGTTATATATTTGACATATCAATACTAAAAACATGAGCAACGGAGAAAAATTAAAAGCATTACAGCTGGCCCTAGATAAGTTAGAAAAATCTTACGGCAAAGGTACTATCATGAAACTAGGTGATTCAGCAGTTGAGCCTCTTGAGGCGATATCGACTGGTTCATTGGGATTGGATATCGCCTTAGGTATTGGTGGGGTTCCCAAAGGCCGTATCATAGAAATTTATGGCCCAGAATCTTCTGGTAAAACTACCTTAGCCACTCATATCATAGCCGAAGCTCAAAAAAAAGGTGGAATAGCTGCTATTATTGATGCGGAACATGCTTTTGACAAATACTATGCTCAAAAATTAGGTGTTGATGTAGAAAACCTACTCATTTCTCAACCTGACAATGGAGAGCAAGCTTTAGAAATTGCAGAAAACTTGATACGCTCAGGAGCTATAGACGTTATCGTTATTGACTCTGTTGCGGCCTTAGTACCTAAAGCAGAAATTGAAGGTGAGATGGGAGACTCAAAAATGGGACTTCAGGCCCGTCTAATGTCTCAAGCATTACGTAAGTTGACCGGAACCATCGCAAAGACAAACTGTTGTTGTATTTTCATTAACCAATTACGGGAAAAAATAGGTGTTATGTTTGGTAACCCTGAAACGACGACTGGAGGTAATGCCCTTAAATTCTATTCATCTGTTCGTTTAGATATCAGACGTACTTCTCAGATTAAAGATTCTGATGAAGTTTCTGGAAACCGTGTAAAAGTAAAAATTGTTAAGAACAAAGTAGCTCCTCCTTTCCGTATCGCGGAGTTTGACATTATGTTTGGAGAAGGAATCTCTAAAGTTGGTGAGATTATCGACTTAGGAGTTGAATATAACATCATCAAAAAATCAGGTTCATGGTTTAGTTATGGTGATACAAAATTAGGTCAGGGACGTGATGCAGTAAAAAATTTACTACTCGATAATCCTGATTTGATGGATGAATTAGAGACAAAGATTCGTGCAGAAGTAACTGGAGAAGCATTAGACCAGTCTGCATTAATGGCGGAATAACCCGCAGTGAAAAATAGTAAAATCTGGGCCTTTTAGAAATAAAAGGCCCATTTTATTTAGTCTTTACTTCCAACGGCACCATTACGCTGTTTTTTACAGCTATACATTATGACAACCATTATCCTGAGTAAAGTACCTAGCTTCCTGAAACAATAGACTTCCAAAATCAAAAAAGCACGGAGATTATACCGTGCTTTCTATATAAAGTAATTAAGCTCCTTATTGCTCTTCTGATAAAAATGGATATCTATAATCCGTATCTGGAGTAAAAGTCTCTTTAATTGTGCGAGGTGAAACCCAACGCAATAAATTAATCATTGATCCAGCTTTATCATTTGTACCCGAACCTCTCGCTCCACCAAATGGCTGCTGTCCAACCACCGCTCCAGTACACTTATCATTAATATAGAAGTTACCTGCTGCATTACGTAACGCATATGTAGCCTCGTCAATTGCATAGCGATCTTGCGATATGATAGCTCCTGTCAATGCGTAAATTGAGGTTCTATCAACCAAATCCAACATTTCTGACCATTTACTATCCTCATAGACATAAACTGTCAACACAGGACCAAACAATTCTTCAGACAACGTTTCATAATCTGGGGTTTTCGCAACTATAACAGTTGGATGAATGAAATATCCTGTTGACTTATCATATGTCCCACCGATGACAACTTCAGCATCTGCCGAAGCTTTTGCTCTGTCAATATAACTTGTGATTTTATCAAAAGATTTCTCGTCAATTACAGCGTTGATGAAATTGCTAAAATCTTCCGTTCCACCAATCTTAAATGACTTTATATCTCTTTCCATTAGCCCTTTCAAATCGTTCCAAAGCGATTGAGGCACATATGCTCGAGAAGCGGCCGAACATTTTTGCCCTTGGAACTCAAACGCACCACGAACCAACGCCGTATTCAGCACATCCAAATCAGCTGAAGGATGCGCTACGATAAAATCTTTACCACCAGTCTCACCGACAATACGTGGATAAGTTTTGTATCTATGGATATTCTCTCCGATTGTTTTCCAAATATCTTGGAAAACGCCTGTAGATCCTGTGAAGTGAATACCTGCAAAATCCGGGTGTTTGAAGATTACATCTCCAGCGTCAGGACCAGAAACATATACCAAGTTAATAACGCCATCAGGAAGACCAGCTTCTTTAAAGATTTGCATTAATACGTTGGCAGAATAAATCTGTGTATTAGATGGCTTCCAAACTACAACATTTCCCATCATCGCTACCGATGTAGGTAGATTACCTGCGATTGCTGTAAAGTTGAAAGGTGTCAATGCAAATACAAACCCTTCTAATGGGCGTTGCTCTACACGATTCCATACTCCTTTACTATTAGCTGGAGGTTGTTGCTGATAGATCTCAGACATGTATTTTACATTAAAACGTAAAAAGTCTACAATCTCACAAGCTGAATCAATCTCTGCTTGGTATGGATTCTTTGACTGCCCCAACATCGTTGCAGCATTCAGTTTATAACGATATTTAGTAGAGATAAGCTCTGCCGCTTTTAGGAAAATCGCTGCACGCTGTTCCCAAGGTAGGTTTTCCCAATCTTCTTTAGCAGCCAAAGCGACTTCAATAGCCTCTTCTACATGCTCCTTAGTACCCTGAGAATAGTATCCTAAAATATGCTTATGATCATGAGGAGGAGTCAATTTGACTTTTTTCTCCGTACGTACTTCTTTACCACCGATGTACATAGGAACATCTATTTCCTGACCTCTAGCATCTTGAATAGCCTGACGTAACAATGCACGCTCTTTCGTACCTGGTGCGTATGCGTATACCGGTTCGTTAACTGGAGCCGGAACATTAAAAAATCCCTTTAACATAATTTTAATTTTTTATCTATGTAAAATAACAAAATATATCTGCTACATTATAGTCTTGGATTGTCCATAATTAAACATATTCTGCCCCGACAACAAATAACAGTCATATCAGCCAGACACAAAAACACAAAGCAAACACCTCTACACCAGCAACATAAACAAACCCACACTCACATCAACACTAATCGTCAATACAATTTTTGTTAGATATCCACAC
Source organism: Sphingobacterium yanglingense (assembly GCA_040395455.1). Taxonomy (GTDB): domain Bacteria; phylum Bacteroidota; class Bacteroidia; order Sphingobacteriales; family Sphingobacteriaceae; genus Sphingobacterium; species Sphingobacterium yanglingense_A. The sequence continues at coordinate 13,092 of JBEBQJ010000054.1, forward strand.
TATGCTGAGCTATATATTTACGTGGCGACATCTTGGTAATGGATTTAAAAACACGGTTGAAATGCACCACATTATTGAACCCAGATTGAAAAGCTGCTTCTGCAATATGTTCCGATTTATTGTCAATCAAAATTTGACAGGCTTTTTCTATCCGCACCTCATTCAAAAAACTAATATATGTTTTAGTGGTATGCCTCTTAAAAAACTTGCAGAAGGAAGTAGGTGTCATATGCACGATAGATGCTACCTGCTCGACCGTGATATCCTCATTATAATGATCGAAAGTATACTTATACACCTGACTGATCCGCGCTCCGTCCTTATCCGAATAAGTCACATTCCGAACTCCAGAATAAAGGGAAGAAACATCATGTCGATGGATTGCCAGCGCATAGAGTAAGGAAAGAAACTCCGTAAAACGAGGCATTGATGTCTTCACCATTAAATTGGTAAAATAATGCATCATTGATTCGGAAACAGACCTATCAAGCCGCTTACTGGTATCCAACTCTAATAAATAGTCCTTCACCAATTCGAAATCAGGAATATGATAGAGTTTTTTCATCCGTTCCAAATTCACAAATATATGAATAGCATGTATATCTCCAATCTCCTCCTCATCCTCCATATCTCGATCAAACATGTGTGGCTCGTTAGGCTTCAATACAAAAATATCACCAGACTGAAAAGACTGCATAATATTACCCACCATAATAGTCCCCTTACCCTTTAAGATATACGTTATCTGTGCTTCGTCATGGCGATGGTAGTAATTATAAAAATTCTCTTTCTTATCTTCCATAACAGCAAACACACCTTCACCATATACAGAGACTGTAAACTGAATCGGTTTCATAAACTCCCTATCTTATTAAATCCTTCCTATTTTTTTCATGTTTTCCAACAAACAACACTTCTCCCCTACAACATCCATCTCTCATCCGATCTCTCCTACTGAATAAAGATTAAAAAGGCGACAATGGAAATTCCATGTCGCCTATTAAAATCGTTATAATCTATACTTATTTAGCTGCTGCATAGTTCTTTGCTACAGCATCCCAATTTACAACATTGAAAACTGCATCTAGATAGGCAGGACGTTTATTTTGATATTTCAAGTAATAAGCGTGCTCCCAAACGTCGATACCAAAGATAGGCGTTCCCTTAACTTCAGCCACATCCATCAATGGGTTATCTTGATTTGGAGTTGAAGTAACAGCTAGTTTACCATCAGCACCAACGATCAACCAAGACCAACCCGAACCAAAGCGTGTTGCTCCTGCTTCTTGTAATTTTTTCTTCAATTCATCGAAAGAACCAAAAGCAGCATTGATTGCCTCTGCCAATTCACCTGTAGGCTCGCCTCCGGCATTAGCACCTAATACAGACCAAAACAACTTGTGGTTATAATGTCCACCGCCGTTGTTACGGACGGCAGGAGAATACTTACTGATATTCTTTAAGATATCTTCCAACGAAGCATTTTCCGCGTCAGTACCAGCAATAGCTTTGTTTAAATTATCAACATATGCTTGGTGGTGGCGGTCATGATGAATCTCCATTGTTTCTTTATCAATATGAGGTTCCAATGCGTCGTTTGCGTATGGTAACGCTTCTAATTCAAATGCCATAGTTACTTATTTTAATAAAATTATCAACTGTTATTTTAATACTACGAATATAACAAAACACTTCTGCTAATGTTTCATAATAATGCCATTTTATCGTTTTGAGCGAAAAAAGGTCTTCATCAAAGCACCACATTGTTCCTCCAACACTCCACCTATAATCTGTGTTTTAGGGTGTAGTATATTCGGGGCGACCACCGTATACCCTCTCTTTTCATCCACTGCCCCGTAAACAATGCGTGACACTTGTGTCCAATACGATGCACCAGCACACATCACACAGGGCTCTACGGTCACATATAGTGTACAGTCCTTGAGATACTTGCCTCCCAAAAAATTAGCAGCCGCTGTGAATGCCTGCATTTCAGCATGCGCAGTCACATCATTCAACCGTTCTGTAAGGTTATATCCCTTACCTATTATTTTATTTTGTGCAACGATAACTGCCCCTATCGGCACCTCATCCTCTCTAAAAGCTTGCTCCGCTAAACTAAACGCTTCCTTCATATAGAGCTCATCTAGCTTTTCCTGTGGCAACGTTTCTTCAAAATTATAAATCCGCATACTATATCAATCGGGCACCATTTGGCACCTTACGTTCTACCGCTGTCAAAACAATATCACCATTTTCGTCCGCCAAACCTGTCACCAAGCATTCAGACATAAATTTCCCAATCTGCTTACGCGGGAAATTAACAACAGCCACAATCTGTCGCCCGACCAACTCCTCCTTCGTATATAACTTCGTAATCTGTGCACTCGATTTACGTAAACCGATTTCCGAACCAAAGTCAATCAGTAACTGATAGGCTGGCCTCCTGGCCTCTGGAAAATCATTTGCTTCTAAAATTGTCCCAACTCTCAAGTCTACCCGTTCAAAGTCAGACCAACTAATATCTTCATTTACACTCATTATACTCTATTGCTTGAAAGGTCTTCAACCTGCTTTCCTATAGTAAACACAACATAATCTTTCGTGCGTTTCAATCGCTTAGCCAATCGTTCGATCAATAAGTCTTCCTCTCCTTCTTTATAGGACAAATCCTCTTCCGTCAGATGGTTGTATTTCCGACTCAATTTTATCTTAGCGATTTGCCAGTCTTGTTCTTTAATTTTGAGATTGCTCATAATGTGGTATTAAAATTGCGTATATTTACAGCGTATACAAACTGCGCAAAACGCGTTTTAAACTATATTAAACAAATCTACATAAATAAATCAATGATGAAAAAAATTTTACCAGCATTACTTTTGTTCCTAAGTGGAGCATCAATAGCACAAGCGCAAGTGTTGCCAAGTTTCGAAATCGGACTAAAAGGAGCATTAAACTATTCTAAGTTAAAAAATGACACTTACTTTGATTCAGACAGCAAAGCGGGTTACCAAGCTGGTCTGTATTCTCGTATCGGTGTATTGGGGTTTCACGTACAACCTGAACTATATATCACTGGAAAAAATGTAAAGATTAACAAAGACAATGTAGATGACCTTAAATTCACAAGTGTGGATATTCCTGTTTTATTAGGTAAGCGTTTTGGTTTAGGCCCTATTGGCGCGAGAATACAGACAGGCCCGGTATTCTCTTTTATTACCAATGACAATGGTGACAAATTAACGAATGCACTGAAGTTTTCAGAATACAAGAAAAGCTCTACATCATGGGCATTTGGTGCCGGAGTGGACATATCTAGTTTACGCGTGGATCTTCGGTATGAATTAGGCCTAAACGATATGGCGAAAGAAAGTAGTGAAGCTCAAAAAATCAATATGTGGAGTATTGGTCTAGGCTACCGTTTATTCAAGATTTAATCAATACATTTAATATTAAAAAACGGGTTGGTCGAGATGTTTTTGTAAAACACCTCGACCAATTTCTATATGACAACAATGGATCCGTAACTTTATTCGCCTAACAAAGTCAGTATAATTACACATATTGCAAAACAATAAACAGAACTTTTTGAAAGAATTCCCTTTTCAAAAGCTGGATAACCAACCCTAAAAAATTTAGAACAATTCTAAATTAAAGCTTTTTAATGGATTTAAAGTCATTTTTATAAATGATTTAGATATTTTTGCAGGATAAAATTTATAAAAAAAAGGATAATGAGTAGTAAATCAAAGCCACTATTGACTTCTTCACTGGGAAAGAAACTCATCATGAGCTTAACCGGACTATTTTTATGTTCGTTCTTATTAGTTCACTTGATTGGTAACTTACAGTTATTTAAAGATGACGAAGGCTATGCATTCAACAATTATGCGTACTTCATGACGCATTTCACACCTATTAAAGTAGTTTCCTACTTACTTTACGCATCTATTATCATCCACGCTGTTTATGCGTTAGTTTTAACCATGAAGAACAAAGCTGCTCGACCGATTGGTTATGACAAAGGCAGTGGTAACGTAAACAGCAAATGGAACTCAAGAAATATGGGTATCCTAGGAACAATCGTTTTAGTTTTCTTAGCGACTCACATGCAAAATTTCTGGTTTCAGTATAAGTTTGGTACTACTCCTTACGTAGAATACCACACTGAATTAGCAACTGGAAACCGTGAAATCATAGCTTCAGACAACATTCCTAGCAACTACGATGGTTACAAAACCTATGTAAACAACGGCGTTGAGACAATTCAAACAAAAGATTTATACAAACAAGTAGCATATACTTTCCAAAATCCATTTATTGTATTGTTCTATGTGATTGCAATGGCGGCCCTAGCTTTCCACTTGATTCACGGATTCCAATCCGCGTTCCAAACGCTAGGCTTCAACCACAGAAGATACATTGGATTTATTAAGGGACTTGGCATTTGGGTATTTGGGGTTCTTGTCCCGCTTGCGTTTGCAGCAATGCCTTTGTATTTCTATTTTAAAAGTTTGTAATATCGCATTAATAGTATAAGATTATGTTAGATTCAAAAGTACCAGCAGGCCCATTGGCCGAAAAATGGTCAAAACATAAGTTCAATATGAAACTGGTAAACCCAGCTAACAAACGTAAATTTACAATTATCGTTGTTGGTACAGGTTTAGCAGGCGCCTCTGCTGCAGCTTCATTAGCTGAGCTGGGTTATAATGTTAAAACATTTTGTTACCAGGATTCTCCACGTCGTGCTCACTCTATTGCTGCGCAAGGGGGGATTAACTCTGCAAAGAACTATCAAAATGACGGTGACTCCGTTTTCCGTTTATTCTATGATACAATCAAAGGTGGAGACTACCGTGCACGCGAAGCAAACGTATATCGCTTGGCTGAAGTCTCCGTAAACATTATTGATCAATGTGTGGCTCAAGGTGTTCCTTTCGCACGCGAATACGGCGGTCTTTTAGACAACCGTTCATTCGGTGGAGCTCAGGTATCACGTACATTCTACGCACGTGGTCAGACAGGACAACAACTATTACTAGGAGCATACTCTGCCTTGAACCGTCAGATCCAAAAGGGAAAAGTTCAATCCTATACACGCCACGAAATGCTAGATATCGTAAAGATTGATGGCCATGCAAGAGGCGTAATTACCCGCGATATGGTAACGGGTAAAATAGAATCACATGAAGGTCATGCTGTTCTTTTATGTACTGGTGGTTACGGAAACGTATTCTTCTTATCTACAAATGCAATGGGCTGTAACGTAACAGCAGCATGGAGAGCACACAAACGTGGAGCCTTCTTTGCCAACCCATGTTACACACAGATTCACCCTACTTGTATTCCTGTAACTGGGGATCACCAATCAAAACTGACTTTGATGTCAGAATCTTTACGTAACGATGGCCGTGTTTGGGTTCCAAAAACACAAGAAATGGCAGAGCGAGTACGTAAAGGCGAATTGAAACCTGTAGATATCAAAGAAGACGACAGAGATTACTTCTTAGAGCGTAAATACCCTTCTTTCGGTAACTTAGTACCTCGTGACGTAGCTTCCCGTAACGCAAAAGAAGCTGTAGATGATGGTCGTGGTGTAGGAAAGACAGGATTCGCTGTTTACTTAGACTTCAAAGACGCAATTGCTCGCCTAGGAGAAGACAGCGTACGTGCTAAATATGGTAACCTTTTCGATATGTATCACAAGATTACTGACGAAAACCCATACAAACAACCGATGCGTATCTATCCAGCTGTTCACTACACAATGGGTGGTGTATGGGTTGACTATAACTTGATGACTACAGTACCTGGATTATATGCATTAGGAGAGGCCAACTTCTCTGACCACGGGGCTAACCGTCTAGGTGCTTCTGCATTAATGCAAGGACTTTCTGATGGCTACTTTGTAATCCCTTACACTGTTGGAGATTACTTGGCTGGCTTAGGAAACTTCAACCCAGTAGACAAAAATCACCCTGCTTTTGAGCAAACTCGTAAAGAGGTAGAAGACAATATCAACAAATTATTGGCTTTACGCGGCTCTAAAACTGTAGATGATATCCACAAAGAGCTTGGACATATCATGTGGGAATACTGTGGTATGGCCCGTACAGCTGAAGGTCTTACTAAAGCAAAAGGTATGATTCAAGAACTTAAAAAAGAATTCTGGTCCAATGCATCCGTGCTAGGACAGAATGAAGAGTTGAATATGTCTTTAGAAAAAGCAGGTCGTGTTGCAGACTTTATCGAACTTGGAGAATTAATGGTGGATGATGCCTTGAACCGTAGCGAATCCTGTGGAGGTCACTTCCGCTTGGAATCACAAACGGAAGAAGGCGAAGCTAAACGTGATGATGAGAACTTCACTTACGTTTCAGCTTGGGAATACACTGGCGAAAATCAACCTGAGGTCCTTCACAAAGAAGAACTGGTATTCGAAAATGTTAAGTTAACACAAAGAAGTTATAAATAGTATTGCGTATAGCGTATCGGGATATGCGCAATGTCTCAATACTCAATACACAGTACTCAATACTATACAGATATGAGTAATCACATGAATTTAACGCTGAAGGTTTGGCGTCAAAAAAATGATAAAGCAAAAGGACAATTTGTAACCATCCAAGCCAAAGACATCGCTGATGACATGTCTTTCTTAGAAATGTTAGACATTGTCAATGATGACCTCACCCGTAAAGGTGAAGATCCTATATATTTTGATCACGACTGTCGCGAAGGTATCTGTGGGATGTGTTCGTTGGTAATCAATGGTCGCCCTCACGGTCCTATGGAAGGTACTACAACATGTCAATTGCATATGCGTACCTTTCATGATGGACAGACTATCGTCATCGAACCATGGAGAGCAGCTGCATTCCCAGTATTAAAAGATTTAGCCGTAGACCGTACAGCATTCGACCGTATCCAACAAGCTGGAGGTTACGTCAATGTAAATACTGGAGGTGTGCCTGACGCCAACGTTATTCCTATTCCAAAACGTATTGCTGATGAAGCTTTCGAATCAGCGACTTGTATAGGTTGTGGAGCATGTGTAGCTGCGTGTAAAAATGCTTCTGCAATGTTATTTGTCTCTGCCAAAGTATCTCAATTTGCTTTATTACCGCAAGGACAGACTGAACGTTACGAGCGTGCGCAAGCTATGGTAGACCAAATGGATGCTGAAGGCTTCGGTAACTGTACCAATACCGGTGCATGTGAGGCTGAATGTCCTGTAGGGATAAAATTGACAAATATTGCTCGATTGAATAGAGAATATTTAGGTGCAAAAATCTTTAGACAGGAAGACGTACATAATTAGACCTTTCTTACAAAAGGGAATAGCAAAGAGGTTGTCTTACTGAGACAACCTCTTCGCATTTTTAACAAAACGCCTTATTATTAACCAATTAGTTCTCTAAAAAATCATCTTTTTTCAATTGATAATCAACAAAAACAACAGAAAACTATTTGATTCTTATGATACTTTTCATTACTTTGTGTAGCTAAAATTTCTCTTATCTAGACGGGGTGAAGTATAAAACTATGGAAAACAAAAGCAAAATTACAGTATTGTATGTAGATGATGAGGAAAATAATTTGATTTCCTTTAAGGCTACCTTTCGATTAAGATACAAGGTTCTTACAGCAATTAATGGTGCCTCGGCCATCGATATTGTAAAGAAAAACCACATCGACATTATCATTACAGATCAGCGAATGCCTGAGATGACTGGCGTAGCATTATTAGAAGAAATCATTAAAATCAACCCAGAACCAATGCGTATCCTGTTGACGGGTTATGCAGATATGGGAGCTGTAGTCGACGCTGTTAATAAAGGAAAGATATATCATTATCTCAGCAAGCCATGGAGTGAAGCAGAATTAGACGAGACAATACAACGTGCTTATGACGTCTACTCTGAACGTAAAGATATATTAGAGACCTACTCAAAACTAGAGGTATCCAATGAACAATTAGAGTTTTTACTTCGTCAAAAGTTGCTTTCTTAAAACAATTGAGAGTACGTCGTTGCTGACAGATGACTATACAACCCTTTCTTTACATACCCCTAGTGGATAAAAGAAAGGGTTACTTATTTGGTATTACCACCTTAAAAGTCGTACCATTACCCAACTCTGAAGTTACAGCGACAGTCCCCTGTAGTTTTGCTAGCGCATTCTGAACATTATAAAGACCAAATCCCATCCCCTCAGCTTCATTGCTCGCCCTAAAAAAGAGCCTAAATATATCTTTAATATATTCCGAAGGAATTCCGACTCCCGTATCACTTACTTCTATCGTAGCATAATCGTCTTTAACTACGACAGAAAGATTTACCTGTTTGTTATTAGAATCTTTTCGTTGATATTTGAAAGCATTCGACAACAGGTTGTGCAACACGAGCTCTAGAACAGCATGATCACTTTTAAAAGAATCCGATTGCTCGACTTTTACATTCAAAGTCACTTGGTTATTTTTGGTGTACATTTTGTAAAACTGTACGATATTATCGAACAGCTTATAAAAATCTATATCCGAAAGGTCCAATTCTCCGCGACGCAATAAAAAATAATCACGTAGACTGTTTATATAGGCATCCAACCGCATCAGAGAACCTTCCATCAGCCCTAATATTTCGCGTACACGTTCTATCTCATCAAATCCAGCTGCTAACTTTATGGCTGTTAGAATCCCTGTTAACGGCTCTCGTAAATCGTGGCTTACACTATAAGCAAATTTATCTAACTCATGATAAGCCTTTTGCAATTCCTCATTACGGATATCCAACATCGAAGTTGCTATATAGAACTTATTTGCCTCTTCAATAGAAGAAATAATTTCTTCCTGCTGCCATGGCTTACGAACAAAACGGAAAATATGTCCCTTATTCACAGCGTCTACCACCGTCTCCATATCGGCATAGGCAGTCAACAAAATTCGAATTGGCCTCGGGAATTCCGTCCGAATATTATGCAGGAAATCTACCCCCAGCTCACCGGGCATTCGCTGATCACAGAAAATAACACGGATATCGGGATGCGTACGTAATATCTCCCTGGCATCGGCAGTATTAGACGCTGTATGAACCAGATAATGATATCTAAAGTTCGCTTTAAAGCCAACCAGGTTATTCACCTCATCATCTATATATAATATTTCTGGAACCTGTTGCATAAATTTGGTAATAAAAGCGTACCAACCAAATAACTTCAAATACAAAGTTACGTAAATTTAGCCTATTTACTTCTTTTATATTTTTCTAACAATCTTGTTTAATAGGAATGATTAATTTGAAAATAGTCCCCTCACCTTCCTCAGATTCGACAATTATCTTTCCTTCATGTTTCGCGATTGTATTGTAAGCGATGGACATCCCAAGACCTGTTCCTTCTCCAACGTCTTTCGTCGTGAAAAACGGTTCGAATATTTTCTCTCTAATACCCTTCGGAATACCGATACCGTTGTCCGATATCAAAATGAAAATAAAGTTTGAATCTTCACAAATTCCAGTTTCTATTTTAAGAAGTCCACCATTGCCGCGCTCAAACTTTTTGTCGATAGCATAAATGGCATTAGTCAGTATGTTCAAAAACACTTGGTTCAATTTCCCTGCATAGCATTCTATTTCGGGAATATCACCATATACTTTCTGCACATCCACCCCTTCTTTTATAATACTACCTAAGATAATCAGCGTAGATTCTAATCCCTCATTAATATCAGCATACTTCAGGGTATCTTCATCCACCCTCGAAAAAATACGGAGACTTTTTACAATTTCCGCAGTTCGACTAGCACCATCGTGCATTCCTTTTAAGAGAAAGTCCACCTCCTCTTTTAAATAATCAATATCTAACTCCTCTTTATAGGCCTGAATCTGTTCCTGCTTTTCGGCTTGCGAAAGGCCTTCAGCAAAAGCGATGCGTTCTACTTCATCCAATGTGCCCCACACCATCTTAATATCCCTTTTCAGCGGCGCAACATTTGAAGTTACAAAGTTAATAGGGTTATTAATTTCATGTGCTACTCCAGCAGTCAACTGTCCCAAAGAAGCCATCTTTTCGGCCTCCACAAGTTGAGACTGCGCATCTTTAAGATGCGTCAATGTCATTTGCAAAGACTCGTTGGATTCTGTCAACTCGAGTGTACGCTCGTTAACTTTTTGTTCCAACACAATATTTTGTTCTCTAATCAGCCGCTCATTCTCCTGCGATATAATCAATTCCCGTGTTTGTGATTCTTCTTTCTCTTTACGATAGATATTGATTTTATCTCCTAATGCGAATGAAAGCAACAAAGCCTCGATTGAAGCACCTATCTGAACTGCATGTGCTGTAAATATATTGTAATTCAGAATCCCATAATCCTTCAATACGTAAACAATAACACTCCCTAAAAATATACCCCAAGCCACCATAAATAATTTAGCAGACCTGTTCCCGCGCCGATAGGAAATGAATCCTATTACCAAAACAATTATTGATCCCAAAGCGGCCACGAAATTTACCATGCCATAGCTTTGGATAGGCTTGTCTAAGAATAACAACACTATAGCAATCAAATCACCAACAATAACTAAATTTAACCATTTATTTAGTTTAGGCCCATACTTTCTGATATTCAGAAATGATTTAACAAAAATAACAGAAGCAATACCAGACATTGCTCCTCCAAAGGTTACTAAATTCAAACTGGACACATTGTATCCTGGAAAAACACGTTGAAAGTAGCCAAGAATCGCTAATTGAGCAATTGCAACCCAGAATATATAATTAACATATACTAAATAATGTCTGTCTCGAGCAGAAAAAAACAAGAAAAGATTATACAATATCATAGTAAGCATGATGCCTATATAAATCCCAGAACGTAAATCATATCCCATTAATCGTCCTACAGCATTTTTTTCATTATCCACAGAAAGAGGTGCTAGTAGTTGCTTTGTACTAGTTAACTTAAGATAACATGTTATAGAATCATTTGGATCAAGTAACAGATCATAAATATAAAATTGATGTGAGAAACTCCGTTTATCCAGTGTATCATCTAGCCCTATAATCACACTATCTAAAACTCCATCTTTCTCTCGGTAAAATGTAGAAATGTCAACCGTAGCATTACTAAGCATTATATATACATGATTACTAGCTGTTCTATTGACAACTTTGAATCGAATCCAATTATTAAAATCGCTGAGTCCGAAATTCGGGACGACAGTATTGTTTTTATGAAAAAGGGATGGATTTGATATTAAATCGTTTATAGTGTGCTGATTCGTAGAATCCTGAAAAACATACACCTCCTTACCAATATATCCTTCTAAAGGTAAATCTGTAACTCGAATTGCAGGATAGGAGAAAAGGGTATTACAGAAGAAAAAAAATATGGAAACCCATAAAAAAACTCTGACCACCATAACTTTAATATTATCGCTTTAATAATTGTTTCACTTTAATGTGTGCTTAACATTAGAAAACAAAGCTTCATCAATATCAAAATACCTTCTACCCGACCCTATATCTTCGCCCAATAACAGTCTTCTTACAATCTCAGTTGTTACTCCCCCCCCTATGGTAACTGAGGATGCCAATTGAGGCCATGCTCGAAGTGTCTTTCCTAATAATTGAAACGAATGCTTCATCCGTACAGATAATCCATCTCCATCCACAAGTTTCAAAATAAGGTTTATCCTTTCCTCAGGAGATAAAGATTTCAATTCGTTACCAATATCAGAAGAAATAAGTCCATGTAATATTGGTCTTTCTGTCTCTATATCAAACCGTTCAATATCCACCATACAACGATCATTCGTTTCCATTACTACTGGAATACCATATTTCCTAGCTTCGACACGGCTTTTCAGCTTAACTTCTAAACTATCACACACCTCTACGATAACATCCAACAGTCCATCCCCCTCGATAAAATCAGTCATGTTATCTATAGTCACCCCTTCACTAAAAATCTCAATCTTGATAAAAGGATCTATTTCTGCAATTTCTTGAGCCGCAATTATTGTTTTACTAACACCTAACTGGTGTACACCTGTGCGAATTCTATTTAAATTACTCAGCTCAACGGTATCAAAATCTGCTAACCGCAAAGTCCCACAAGCCCTTTCCATAGCCATAGTAAGAGCTATTGATTGGCCTACAGAAAGACCAATTATACCGACCTTCTTATCTCGTAATATCTCTTGTTCAGCTTCCGTTATTTTATCTTTATTCCTGTTGGTTCTTACTTTAATAAACTCTTCCTCAGCTAGAAGGTGAACTAATCGTTTGGACCAAGAAAAATACACCCAAACTCCATAGGTGTTAATATCAGCCCCTGAAAGATGCTCATTAATAAGACTTTCAAACTCTTCCTCGCTTGGATTCATCGATGGGTTTTGAACCTTAATCAACTCGCATAACTGTGAAGTGATTGTATCAAACACATGAGCGCCTTCTTTCAGTAAATTCTCAAATCTCACTTTATCCCTAGCGTGCTCTAAATATAAAAATTCAGGTTGGTGGGTATTTTTCATTTCATTAGGTATTGTACTCGGATTATTCTTATAGTCTATAAAAAGTCTAAATCTTCTACCCCATTATCGAAGTCACTACTTTGATTTGGTTTAAGATTATTGATAGCATCTTTTAAACTCCACGAATCTATATTTGGCAATTCTGCTCGATACTCGATTTCTATTTCTCTTCTCCTAAGCAGTTCTACATTGGTAACATTCAAATTTCTCCTAATTTTATCAATAGCCTTTCGTTCCTCTTCCTCGGCAGATGTTAATTGATCCACGTCTTTTAATATCATAGTGGTAGCTATAAGATCCAACTTCGGATAATAAAAGGTACCATTATTTCCTACGCTAGTTTCTAGATTATATCCAACACTTTCTGCCATTTTCACGGTATAAGGAGCGCAAAGAGCAAATAATGACTTGAGACCTATCTGTGTAGAAATAGCGACAGCCGCTCGTGTCAAAAAAATACTTCCTACACCATATCCCGCTATCTCTCTAGAGTTCCAGAGTCCACAAACCTCCCCAGTTCCCTCTTGCGCATAATTCCAGACCAAATCAAATATTTTGGAATCCATTTTCCCTGTTGCTTCTTCAATAGGCAAAGGTTGCGAGCCTCCTGCTACATGTACACGTGCCCCGCCATATACATTTTCGCCATCCAGCGATTCGACAATTAAAACAAAAGCAGCAGGATTATACATCCATTCATCTTTGGAGGAGGTTACCTTTTTTACACCTATTGAAGTTAAGACATGCGTATGTCCCTCAATAAAACGCTCGCAAGCTTTAGGGTCATCGATAGCGCGAAACGCTCTTAGCCTAACAACAGGACGTTCATCTTTAAATACTAATGCCACAGAAACGGTTATATGTTATTCGATTGAACACAAAACTAATCAATAAAAACTAAATGAATCATCATGTAGTAAAGATTTTTC